>CAXIAX010000123.1:0-6331 GCA_964021785.1 uncultured Flavobacteriales bacterium | reverse complement strand
AAAATGTCTACATTTGTGCATAAGCTAGACCACCAAATTAGGTTAATATAGCTTTATTGATATGAAAAACAGTAAGTTAAGCCCGTATAAAGTAAAAAAAATAATCAAATATTTTTGTGCAGATATAGATGCTACAAAGGCCTCTCTATTGCTTGGTTTTAACCGAAAAACGATAAATAGATACTATTCTATTTTTCGTAAATGTATCTACACTCACCAAAGACATAAACTAGAAGAAACTGCAAGTAGTTATTCATTATCAATAGATTATGTAAACTCTTTGTACAATTCTTTTACAAGTAAAATGAGTCAAGGGGAGGAAAACAAATTAGTAGTGGTAGTAGAAAATGGAGATAACCTTCATATTTACCAACCTTATAATTTTGTAGAGCAGTTTTCTGAAACGGTAAAAAAAGGAGTAAATCATATAGAAGACTCTGTTCCCGATTCGCTTAAGAAATATTACAAAGGAATAAAAGAACACAAATACATTAAGTACATCTCATTTAGTAACGAAGAAGGGAGCCGAACAAATAGGTTTTTGACTTACGTAAAAAATCGCCTTAGCAAATTCAATGGCGTTTCTAAATACTATACCTATCACTTGAAAGAGTGTGAGTGGAGATGGCAAAAATCTCAAGAACAAATGGAAGAGGAGTTATGGCAATTATTCAAAAACCATGACGGAAACACCTTATTGTTTAAGCTTGAAAAAGGATAAGACTAAATTTTTAGCTTATTTATTAAGCTAGAACAAAACAATATAAATGAAAGAAGCACAACAATCTCTGATAGATTCTATAGGAAACTCTCCTATGGTAAAGCTGCACGAATTAAGTGATATATACAACACCAATGTATATGCCAAGCTTGAGGGGTTTAACCCAGGACATTCGGTAAAAGACCGTACCGTTCTTAACATGATTGAGAAAGCAGAAAAAGAAGGAAAGCTAGAAAAAGGAGTTTCTACAATTATTGAAGCTACATCTGGAAATACTGGATTTAGTTTAGCAATGATTTGTGCAATTAAAGGATACAAATGTGTGGTTTGTGTAAAAGACAAATCATCTGTAGAGAAAATAAATGCGATAAAAGCATTGGGAGCAAAAGTTGTTTTATGCCCAAGTGGAGTAAAAGCTGACAACCCAAGATCATATTACCAATCGGCAGAGAGATTGAGTAAATTGATACCAAACGCTTATTACATCAACCAAAATTACAACATGGATAACTCAGGAGCGCATTATGCTACTACAGGTCCAGAAATTTGGGAACAAACAGCAGGAAAAGTAACTCACCTAATATCTCCGGCAAGTACAGGAGGAACTATCTCTGGAGTTGCAAAATTCTTGAAAGAGAAAAACGAAAAGATAGATATAACTGGAGTAGATAGTGAAGGATCGGTATTGAAACACTTTCACGAAACAGGAGAATACGATACTTCACTAAAAAGAAAAACAATTTTAGAAGGAGTAGGGAAGGATATTATTCCTCCCAACGTCTTAATGAATAGTATTGATAGATTTATAAAAATAGAGGACAGAGAAAGTGTAAAGAATATAATAAACTTAGCACGCAAAGAAGGAATAATGGCAGGAGGATCTTCTGGAGCAACAATTGAAGGATTGAAAGCCATTGCACCAGAACTAAACAAAAGCCACACGGTAGTTCTTTTGTTTTCTGATCACGGAAGTAAGTATTTATCAAAATTTTATGATTTTGATTGGCAACAAGAAAATGGATATTCATCAGAGAAAGAAGATGAATTGTCTACAGTAATTAATGAATTTTATTTTAACAACAATAACAAGTAAGAAAGATGACGGATTTATTTGAAAAAATCGCAAAAGGAGGGGAATTAGGAAGGTACCGTTCTAAAACAGAAGGATACTTTATGTTTCCAAAACTGGAAGGAGAATTGGCTCCAAGAATGATGTTCAATGGAAAAGAAGTTCTAAACTGGAGTTTGAATAACTACCTTGGGTTAGGAAACCACCCAGAAGTGAGAAAAGTAGATGGAGAAGCAGCAACCGATTGGGGATTGGCTTACCCAATGGGATCTAGAATGATGAGTGGAAATACTAAATACCACGAACAATTAGAAAACGAATTGGCAGATTTTACGAAAAAAGACGCAGGATTATTGGTGAACTTTGGTTACCAAGCAATGGCTTCTTGTATTGATGCTTTGGTAGATAGACATGATGTTATTGTATATGACCAAGAGTCTCACGCTTGTATTATTGATGGAGTGAGAATGCACCAAGGAAAACGTTACATGTTTAAGCATAACGACATGGAGAGTTTTGAAAAAAACTTGCAAAGAGCTACTAAACTTGCCGAAACTACTGGTGGAGGAATCTTAGTAATTTCTGAAGGAGTATTTGGAATGAGAGGAGATCAAGGGAAACTTAAAGAAATTTTAGCATTCAAAAAAGACTATAACTTTAGAATCTTGGTGGATGATGCTCACGGATTTGGAGTATTAGGAAAAACAGGATACGGAACAGGAGAAGAGCAAGGATGCCAAGACGAAATTGATGTATATTTTGCAACTTTCGCAAAATCTATGGCAGGAATTGGAGCTTTCTTAGGAGGAAAAAAAGAAGTTATCGATTTCTTGAAATACAACCTACGTTCACAAGTTTATGCTAAATCTTTACCAATGCCTTTCGTAATTGGAGCATTAAAAAGATTGGATATGATGAGAAACGATTTGTCTTTCAAAAACAAATTGTGGGATAACGTGAATATGTTACAAAGTGGACTAAAAGAAAGAGGTTTTGAAATTGGAGAAACTAACTCATGTGTAACACCAGTTTACATGAAAGGGTCGCTAGAAGAAGCAACTCATTTGGCTTTCGATTTAAGAGAAAACTTCCGTATTTTCTGTTCTATTGTAGTATACCCAGTAATTCCTAAAGGAATGATTATTTTCAGATTAATCCCTACTACATCACACAGCAAAGAAGATGTAATAGAAACATTGGATGCTTTTGAAGCAGTACACGAAAAATTAGTAAACAAAGAATATGACTTACCAGAAATGGCTACATTTAACTTAGTAGAAAACTAAGATTACTTTACCAGATATAATAAAAAAGGCTCACTGAAAAGTGAGCCTTTTTTGATTGTTCAAGACCTATCGAAATGAACTAAAAACAAAAGAGCAATGGAATTTCCATTGCTCTTTTTATTATAATTAAACAGCTGCTTTTAGGTGCTGATGAATTTTTGCGTCCAAAACACTTTTGGGCTGTAGGCCTACCAGTTTTTCAGTTACTTCTTTGTTTTGAATAAAGAAAAGAGCAGGTATGCTTCTTACCGAATGCTTTTGAGCCAATTCTGGATTCTTATCTACATTTATTTTTGCAATCACAAAATCAGATTCGTGCTTGGTTGCCAAGTCTTCTACTATTGGCAATAAAGTTTGACAAGGTCCGCACCAGTCGGCATAAAAATCTAGTAATACCGGTTTGCTTCCGTTCAATATTTCGTTATATTCTGCTATGTTGGTTATCTCTTTCATGGTGTTTTTTTTTATTAAAATGAGTGTTTATTATAATTCTTGAGCCAAAGGAAAATCAATTTCAAATCCAGTTAAATTGTGGATGTAATTACTAATGATTTTGTCTCCAATAATCATCACAACATCAATTAAGTTAGATTCTGAATATCCTGCTTCAAAGAATTTATCTTTAGATTCTTCGCTAGCTTTTCCTTTGTTTTCTACTACTTCGGCAGTAAAACTTGCAAGAGCATCTAGTTTAGAATTAAACTCTGCAGTTCCTTTTCTTATTTCAAGAATTTGCTCATCCGAGAATCCGTTCATTTTTCCCAAAGCCGTGTGAGCCGATTGGCAATATCTACATCCGTTTATTTGGCTAGTGACCAAGTTTATTACCTCACGCTCTTTGGCACTCAAGGTACTTTTTCTGTTTTGTAAAGCTAGGTAATCTGGTAATGCAGTTTCGTTCTTTGCAAAGTATGCATATAAGTTTGGCACAAATCCCAATCCTTTTTCAAGGCTTGTAAAAATGGCTTGGTTATTTTCCGATACTTCTGATTTTGTAGGTACGCTATATTTATTTAAAGTTTCCATATGTATTTGATTTTTTAATATTTGTAATGATTTAACAGTACAAATGTAGAGCAAGAATACACTTGGAAGTTAGACTGTTTTGCCTAACGTGTGGGCAATATTTCCCTTTCCCTAAAATTTTGGGGAGAACACCCTTCTTTTGTCTTAAAAAAACGACTAAAAACCTGCACATCCGAGAATCCTAGCTCATACCCAATATCCGAAACCGACTTATCGGCATAGGATAAAAGCCTGCGAGCTTCCAATAATATTCTGTTTTGGATAAACTGAAGCGGAGTAATTGTTCCGTTTTTTTTGAATAAATTGGATAAAGTTTTAGGCGACTTGTGTAGCATATCGGCATATTCACTTACCGAGTGTTTTGTTCTAAAATGCTGTTCTACCAAATAATTGTACTCACGTATAATATCTACATTGGGAGTAGAATCTTGGTAGTTTTCGTTTTGCACTTTATAAATACGTGCACACAAGATTAGCATACGTTTTAGCATCATCTGAAGCATTTCTAACTGAAGGTTGTCCTTTGATGCCATTTCTATCTTAAACATCTTAAGAACCGTGTGTAAATTATCCTCTTCCTCTGCCGAAAGGCTAATAACCGGAACCGAAGACGCACCATAATACAAAATTCCCTTGCAACTCACTTCACTGTCGTGATCTACTATGCAATAGAACGGACGGTTCCACCTTATGAGAATCGCCTTAGACAAAGATTGCACCTCTATGTTATGAAACTCCGTTAAACTCACAATATCATTTGAGTTGAGCGAATAGGGAACCGTATCTATAAATAGTTTATTATCGTCTGATTGAAACCAGAGCAAGGATAATTCACTTTCTTTAGATTCATTAAGAAGTTCGGCATTACTGGCGTTTATATCCAATAGTTCAATGTAAGAATTGTTTGGTCCTTCAAATTTCATAGCAAGTAAGAGTTTTTTCTTTTTGGTAATTCGGTTGTTTGCTGAGGTAGACGAACGAGACTCCCAACTGTTTACAGATTATAAAAAATCTTAGTTTTTGAAAAGGAGATTTTGTTTTGAGATATTTGTACATATAAAATAACAGAATCAGATAATTAAGTTAATTTCTCCTTTTTTATTCGTTTGTTTTTCTTGTTATCAAAAGTGATATTAACTTACCTCTTCTGTCTAGTGTTTTAAGTATAATTTCTTCTTTGTCATTGATAACGTCAAATTCCAAAACCTGTGGTTTTTCGTATAATTTTTGTTTTCCATTTGTTGCTTCTCCTGTAATGGTAATGATTAATTTATCTCCCTTTATGAGCCATGTTCCATTTTCATCAGGAACTAAAATCGTGTCGCCATCTTGTATTCCTTCAAGAACATTAAACACTCCATCAGTCTTAAACTCCCAACATTTTGCGGCATAAGATTCGCTAATAAAAGTTAGATTCCAAACGCCAACCAAATCAATTTTTGGCTTTCTAACCTTTATTATTTCTTGTGATTGACAATAAACAGAGGAACAAAGGAAAAGAAATACGATTATTAGTTGTTTCATGTTTTTTTAATTACTTCTAGTTTCCCACAACCCACTATCCTCCAGCATAAATTCCAAAATAGGACGACACTTATTTTTGCAAGCAGGATAAAAATCTTGGTGATTTCTTTCTTTGCTTTTGGTAGTGTTTCCCCACCAAAACTCTGCAATGGCAATGGGTTTTAGTTGGTGTGAAAATGCGTATTGTAATAATTTGGGAGCTGCACATTCTCCAGCTGCTGCAGGAGGATTCCCGTGAGAAGAATCGGTAAATATTTCTATTACATTTTTCTCTGCTCCACCTTCTGTGGTAAACAAATAGTTTTCAAACAACCTGTTTTGCAAGGCATAAGATTTTTGTTTTCGGGTTTCGGTTAGTTCGTCAATTTCTGTTTGGCTGGTGCTAGCTTTTATTTTATGGCCGATTTGTGTAAGCTCGGTCATGCCTTTATTTATAAAAAAATCACCTGTAGCTTCGTCAAATACCGAGGGCACAAACTGATCGCAATTCTCTCCTCCAGGAAACTTCCCCGACATTGTTCCCAAATACCCAAATGTCTTGTCTTGTTTTTGTACCACAATTACTCCAAACATTTTCCCTTTTTGGGTCTCAAAATCATAGTTCCAATTGGGAGATTCTGAGGTGATAAATTCTTGAAATTCCTTAGCTGCTACTTGTGCAATTTTGGGTACTAAACTCCCAAAAGGATTGTTCAATTCTTTGGG
>CAXIAX010000122.1:0-6396 GCA_964021785.1 uncultured Flavobacteriales bacterium | reverse complement strand
GGTAAACCTACCACATTAAAATAATCGCCTTCTATTTTTGGGATTCCTACAAATCCTATCCATTCTTGTATTCCGTAAGAACCTGCTTTGTCAAATGGCTTGTAGTTATCTACGTAATATTCTATTTCTTCTAGAGTCAATTCTTTGAAAAACACTTTGGTAACCTCACAAAAACTATGCACCTTGGCTTTGCTCATGAGAGTAACTGCTGTAATCACTTCGTGACTTTTTCCAGATAAACTTTGTAGCATTTCTATTGCTTCACTCCTATCTTTAGGTTTACCCAATTGTTTGTTTTCGTTCCACACAATGGTATCTGAAGTAAGAACCAAGTCATTTTCTTCCAATTCACTTTCAAATGCTTTTGCTTTTAAATTAGAAAGAAACAATGGAATTTCCTCTTTGTACAATGATGGAGGAAATACCTCTTCTATCTCTTTGGTTTTAATCTCAAATGTGAACCCAAGTCCTTTTAATAGTTCTTGTCTTCTTGGCGATTTTGAAGCCAATATTAAGTTGTATGCTTTTAGTTTATCAATTAACATTTTCTTGTTTTTGAGGTCTTCCTGCTGCAACCAATCTTGGTTTCCAGTAGCTGTTGGTAGATACATCTGTAATCATAATTCCACGACTAGAGGATGCATGAATCATTGTTAAGTTTTCACCTTCGCCAGAAATCACAATCCCAACATGAGTAATGTGACTTTTCTTTTTCTTATTCGAGAAAAATATTAAATCTCCCTTTTTGGCATTTTTAATTTTTATCGATTCTATAGCTTCTTTTTGTGTTCTTGCACTTCTTGGCAATGCATGGCCATGGGTATTTAGTATATATTGTGTATATCCAGAGCAATCAAATCCTCCATCTCCTGTCCCGCCATATACATAAGGGACTCCTATAAATTTTTTGGCATATCCTATCATCTTATCTTCTTCCGACAAGAAAGCCAATTCACATACTGTATCTACTTCTGAGGCTTTAAAATCTTTGGGATAATTTACCTTATTCCCTTCCTTGTTTTTAACAATTATTACTTGCTCCTTTTGTACTACTTGTGATTTACTACTTCCCTTCATTACATAAGCAAACGCTTCTGATTTTATAGAAACCGTTTTGGCTTCGGTATAGATTTCTTGTAAATCTGACAATAAGATAGATTCTCTTTGTAAAAATCCAAATTCTTTATCTAACTCGTAATAGTTTTCGTAAGCATCTGTAGATTTTGCTAAAACTTTTGGATGCGAACGCACATATCTATCATCTTGCGATAATCTAGCGTAAGCCACTGCCTGAAACAAATGAACTAATTCATTGTCTCCGTATCCTTTGTTTTCTATCAACTTATGAGTTTTCCTCACAATAGATCGGTAATTCTTTTGTGTGTACAGCATCTCTAGTACATCAACTTTTCTGTCTTGAGCAAAAGATTGAAGCCCAAAAGAGAGCATTACTAAAAATAAAAGAAGTGTTTTTTTCATTGTTATCGTCTTTAATCTACTAATTAACTACAAAAAGTAATTCAAAATCTGTTCCAAAGTTAGAGTAATGAATACTGGCTTATTGAAAACTTAACTAATTATTAAATAAACCTTCCTTTTTCAGAATCATAACTTATTAATTACCAAACATATTGCATTAAAAAATGTAGAATTTAGATTTTTAAAAAATCTTTGCTTAATTTTGTGCAAAATTTAATAGAAAATGGCAAACAACATCACATTTACAATGATCAAACCAGAAGCAGTTGCTAATGGTACAATGGGGAAAATTATCGATATGATAATCTCTAACGGCTTTACAATTAAAGCTATGAAATTGAAACAATTAACTAAAGAAGAAGCTGGAGAATTTTACGCAGTACACAGTGAAAGACCTTTTTACGGGGAATTAGTTGATTACATGAGCGAAGGACCAATCGTAGCAGCAATTCTTGAAAAAGACAATGCAGTAGAAGATTTTAGAACTTTGATTGGAGCAACTGATCCTGCTGAAGCAGCTGAAGGAACAATAAGAAAAGCATTTGCTGAATCTAAAGCAAAAAATGCATGTCACGGAAGTGATAGTGACGAAAATGCTCAAATAGAAGCAGATTTTCACTTTACTGCAGCTGAAAGATTCTAATTAGAATTTATAAATAATAAAAAAGCCTCTTGAGTTTCTCAAGAGGCTTTTTTTTTGTGCTTATATTTTTGGTATTCAGCTACTTTTCTTCCTCCACAAGTATACTATCCTTTATGACCGTTATTGCAAAGGACAAATACTATACTTAAGTTTGCAACTATAAATAATATAGTATATAAAAACAACTATAAATAATTTAATAATATCAATATGAAAAGAACAATTTTAATAGGGATAATAAGCTTAACTTTTATTGCCTGCTCAAGTCCAAAAAGCAATAAGGAACCTCTTGTTTCTAAAGAAGCAAAAGTTCAACATTTTAATTTTGATAAAATGGAAACTGAAACAATTTCTGAAGGAATAGAAAGAAAATGGTTTCATGGTGAAAAAGGACAAATGGCTTATTTCTATATGGAAAAAGGGGCCCACATTCCATGGCACAGCCATCCTAATGAGCAAATAACCTACATAATGGAAGGTAAAGTAAAAATCAAAACCCTTGTGGAAGGAGAAGAGAAATTTATAATTGTTTCTGCCGGAGAAGTCATAGTATTTCCAGAAAATGTACCGCACGAGTTTTGGGCTTTAGAAAAAACTGTAGATTTAGATGTACATGTTCCTGTGAGAGAAGATTGGTTATCAAAAGAATTACCTGAATATTTAAAAAAAAGTAAATGAAAAAATTAATAATAATTAGTCTCACCTTCCTTTTTGCTAGTTGCAACAGTGAAGTGAAAAACGAAAAGAACATAGAAACTTTGGCAACAACTACACCTGAAGTTTTTGCGACAACCCATGAAGCAGTGGGGAATATTACTTTCACACAAAATGGGGATTTGGTATACAGCCATCATCCGTTCTTTGCTCCAGAAAATAGAGTAATGATTATGAATGCTAAGACCAAAAAATCTGAACCATTCCCAAACAAAGAATGGAATACTCCTAGAGAAACAGACGAAAACTATTTGAGTAATGTTTTGGGGGTTAGAAATGACAAAAACGGAGTGATTTGGATGATTGATATGGCTCAAAGAAATCCTATTAAACCAAAAATTGTGGGCTGGAACACCAAAACGAACCAATTAGAAAAAATCTTTTTCTTAGATAAATCTGTTGTAAAAACTTCTCAGCCCAATGATATGGTGGTGGATACAAAACATGGCGCATTTATCATTGCAGACGAAGGAATAGGAAATGGAGGAGACGGAACTACAGGTGCTTTTATTATTGTAGACATGAAAACTGGAGCAACAAGAAGATTACTAGAAGGACATAGAACTACGTTACCAGAAAATACACCAACCATCATAAAAGGAAAACACTTAGCAGTAAATGGAAAAGATTTATTGGTTGGGAATGATGGAATTACTTCGGACAAAGATTTTGAATGGATATATTATGGCCCGCTTAACGGAACTAAAATTTACAGAATTAGAACTACTGATTTATTGAACCAAGCATTAACGGAAGAAGAGCTAGATAAAAAGATTGAAACTTATTCTGAAAAGCCAAATAACGGAGGAATGAGCATAGATGTTTCTGGCAATATTTACCTTACTGCATTAGAAACGAATAGCGTGTCTGTGGTTTTATCCAAAGATAAAAGCGTGAAGACCATTGTGCAAGACGAAAACATGAACTGGCCTGATGGGGTAAGTTATAATAATGTAGATGGTTACATGTATGTATCAGCTGCACAAGTAAACCGAGGTGCTGTATTCAATAACGGACAAAGCAAAGCTACCAAACCGTTCTACATTTTTAGATTTAAACCCTTAACTCCTGGAGTACCTTTTAGATAAAAAAACATGAAATAAATCAGCTAAAAGCAAGCTAAGTTGACTGTGTGCTTAATTGAAATTTTAGTACTTTTAATTCCTTACTAAACAAAGCATAAACATATCACCTAATTTTTAAAGAATATGACTCAACATAGAAGTAGAAATAAGAATTTAGGACTTGCCGAACTTATAGCAATTGCTCTTGGAGGAATGGTTGGAGGTGGAATATTTACCATTCTAGGAATCTCTGTTTCTTTGATCGGAAACTTAACACCTATTGCAATAATAATTGGAGGAATTATTGCCGCTTTAGCGGCTTACTCCTACGTAAAATTAGGTTTGTTTTATAGAGATGAAGGAGCTACGTATTCTTTCTTCAAAAAAACATATCCTAAATCAAATTTCTCAGCTTCGGCTATTGGTTGGTTTATAATATTTGGGTACATCAGTACCTTAGCTTTGTATGCCTATACCTTTTCATCCTACGCCATAAGTAGTACCGATTTTGCAGAAAACATTTGGATAAGAAAAGGAATTGCAATTGGGGTTATTGGCCTTTTTACCTTTATAAATATATGGAGTGTAAATGGAATGGGTAAAATTGAAGACATAATGGTATACACAAAACTGGTTGTACTCACCATTATTTCAATCGTATTAATGACCCACGGAACAACTGATTTTAATACATTCATAGATAATATGGCGCTTGATTTAGAGCAATCTAGTGTGTTCTCAATTTTAATCGTTTCTTCCCTAACCTTTGTTGCTTTTGAGGGATTTCAATTGGTGATAAATGCCGTGAATGAAATGACGAATCCCGAAAAAAATATACCTAGAGCAATTTATAGCGCAATTACTTTAGCCGTAATTATATATGTAGTGATAGCAATGGGTGCTTTGTTTGCCATACCAACCGAAGAAATCATCAAAAACAAAGAATTTGCACTTGCATCTGGTGCGGGTAATGTTCTTGGATCTTTAGGAACTAATCTTGTTATTCTTGGTGCAATATTAGCCACAAGTAGCGCCATTAGTGGAACTGTTTTTGGTTCGTCACGACAAATGTCGGTAATTGCAAAAGATGGCTACTTCCCTAGAATTTTATCCATCCGTAAAAACAATAGTCCTCAAAATGCAATTATTGCAATGGCCTTAATTTCTAGTGTATTAATCTCTATTGGAGGCTTAGAATTAATTCTAGAATTTGGAAGTGTTACCTTTCTTTTAGTGTCGTTATTAATGGCGATAGCAAATTTCAAGATAAGAAAGCAAACAAACTCCTCCACTTTTTTAACTGTGGTTTCTATAATTGGATTGAGTATTGGCGGGATTTTAATTCTTTATTATGAATTAACAAACAACTGGCAGCAAATGGTGGCTATCCTTGTTATTTATAGTTTACTTGCCTTGGGTGCTTGGAAATTTTCTTCCAATAAAACTACCGAGATAAATAAAGCCAATAAAGTCTTGTAATAAGTTACCTCTACTCTATTAATTCAAACATAGATTTACTGTGTAAATAAACAAACATTGGAAACCAAAAGAATCAAATTTGAACCTCTGCAGGCTAAATACAGAAATGAATTAGAAGATTTATTTTGTAGCAATAACCTTGTCATGCAATCTAAGCTTAAGGGCAGAGTATTTACAAAGCCAGAATTTGAAGAATTATTGGAGAATGAATTCATTAAAAACAAAGAAGATAAATTTGGATTTTGGTGTGTGGTTTCAAAATATGAGAATAAATTAATAGGAGTTTCTGGCTTGCATAAATTCAAGCAATTGGAGAATGAAAATTGCGAATTTGGATTTATACTCAATCCTAATTATTGGGGAAAAGGATTGGCTACCGAAATAGGAAAATTTTGGTTTGATTATGCTAAAACAACAATGGGATTAACCCAATTGATTGCAACCGTGAGCCCAACCAATATTGCTTCGAGAAGAGTGCTAGAAAAACTAAACATGGAGCAATGGAAAGAATATCAATCAAAAGAAAGAGGAACACGATTAGTTTTGAAGAAAAATCTATAATCCTTTTTTTAATTGTTCATTTCTAGTTTTTTATTGTTCAAAAGTCATCTTTACTATATTCACTCTTATTTTAAGAAAAATAGCTATATTGTTCTCTTAATAAAACAACTAACAAAAAACTGACCAAATTTAGAGTTAACTATATCCTGCCATATCGCGATATATAGTGCACTGTTAACTATATTCGGTTGTTGTAACACATTTTGATGAACCCAGAAGAATTCAATAAATATTGGGACAAAAATTATCCAGAAGCCAACCCAATCGGACACGAATTGAAAAATGTTTATCCGAATACATGGTTACGAATTCACAGTTTACCCGAATCGAAACGATATGCAGAAACGGAAGATGAATATCAAATAATCCTAAGCAGACAAAATAAACTAATTTCTGAACTTATTGGCGAAAATACAGAAATCGTAATTACGTCTGGACAGTACGAAATGGAATTGA
>CAXIAX010000121.1:0-6481 GCA_964021785.1 uncultured Flavobacteriales bacterium | reverse complement strand
TTCAGTTCTTTGTTGTATTTAATGGCTTTTTCGAAAGGAGTTAGCACTACTTTGTTATTTACCATTCCTACCATTTTATTGGTTTCACCTGCCATTAATTTTTCTACCGCAGAAAACCCCAATTGACTAGCCAAAACTCTGTCTCTTGCGCTAGGTTTACCTCCTCTTTGCAAATGACCAAGCACAGAAACTCTTGTGTCGTAAAAATCAAATTTCTCTTTCACCTTTCTGGCAATTTCAAACGCACCTCCAGCATCATCTCCTTCAGCTACAATTACTATCCCGCTAGTTTTACTTTTTCTTCTTCCCGACTCTAGCTTAGCTATTAATTTATTGATGTAAGTCTTTGTCTCTGGAACCA
Source organism: uncultured Flavobacteriales bacterium (assembly GCA_964021785.1). Lineage (GTDB taxonomy): Bacteria > Bacteroidota > Bacteroidia > Flavobacteriales_D > CAJJDF01 > CAJJDF01. Next base: position 6,120 of record CAXIAX010000121.1, on the reverse strand, counting down.
AAATAGCTTCTGCTCCCACTCCTATTCCACTTCTTAGCGCAATAAAACCTGCATCTCTTCCCATTACTTCCACAAAAAATAATCGATTGTGTGAGCTAGCAGTATCCCTTATTTTATCCACACAATCTACCACAGTGTTTAAGGCTGTGTCGTAACCTATGGTTTCATCCGTTCCATATAAATCATTGTCTATCGTTCCCGGAATTCCTATGAATGGGATGTTGTATTCTTTATTAAAAACATGGGCTCCAGTAAAAGTTCCATCTCCACCAATCGCAATAACCCCCTCTATTCCAGCTTGCTTTATATTATCAAAAGCAGTTTTTCTGCCTTCTTTTGTCATAAAGCTTTCACTTCTTGCCGATTTTAATACCGTTCCTCCTTTTTGCAAAATATTAGCAACAGAATGAGACTTTAATTCAACAAAATCATTCTCTACCAATCCATTATAACCTCTATTTATCCCTATAACTTCTATTCCGTTATAAATTGCTGTACGAACCACTGCTCTTATGCAAGCATTCATTCCTGGCGAATCTCCTCCTGATGTAAAAACTGCTATTTTTTTCATACTTAAAGTTAAGGAAATTAGTCTTTCTAAATGACTTCTAGATACTATTTTTATTTACGCCAAGCTTCAATAAAAATCACTAGAAATGACAGAAAATAATTTTGAAATAAAAAGTGTTTTTGACTGTTCGAGTGATTTCACCCTTTTTCTAGGGATGAAATTGTATCGAGAACAAAAAAACCCGTACTTTTGTGCTATGGGTAAAATTCTATCAATAGATTACGGAATGAAACGAACTGGAATTGCGATTACAGATGCATCAAAAATATTTGCAACTGGATTGGATACCGTGGCGACTAATGAAATTTATAATTTTATTAAAGAATTACTTACCAAAGAAGAAATTGAATGCATAGTGGTTGGTAAGCCAATGAATCTTCAGAACCTGCCAACGGATGCAACAAAACCTTCGGATACATTAGCAAAAAAATTAGGGAACTTATATCCCGAGATAAAAATAGAAAGAGTAGATGAAAGATTTACATCCAAACTAGCCAAACAAGCAATGTTTGCTGGAGGGATGAAAAAGAAAGACCGAAGAGATAAAAAAATGGTGGACAAGATTAGTGCTACTATAATTCTTCAATCTTACTTGGATTCACAATCTTATTCTTACTTAAAATAAACAACAATGAAATTACCAATATACGCCTACGGACATCCTATCTTGAGAAAAGAAACTCAGGAAATTGAGGAATTAAATGAAGAAACAAAAAAACTTATTGCCGACATGTTCGATACTATGTATGGATCGAGAGGTGTTGGTCTTGCTGCTCCACAAATAGGAAAAGCTTTAAGATTATTCATAATTGACGGATCTCCTTTTGGTGAAGATGAAGCAGAAAACGAAGAAGAAGAAAAGGAAAATGCATTTTTGAAAACATTTAAACGTGTATTCATAAACCCAATTATAGAGGAGGAAACTGGAGAAGAATGGGGATTTGAAGAAGGATGCCTTAGTATTCCTGGAGTAAGAGAAGAGGTGTTTAGAAAAGAAAGAGTGGTAATTTCTTATTATAACGAAAACTGGGAGTTTGTAGAAGAAGAATTAACTGGATATGCTGCTCGTGTAGTTCAACATGAATACGACCATATAGAAGCAAAACTATTTACTGATTATCTATCTCCTTTAAAAAAGAGATTGATAAAAAGAAAATTAACTGATATTAGTAAAGGAATTGTACCTGTAAAATATAAAATGAAGTTTCCTAAAAAGTAAGCTGTGAGTAAACTAACAAAAATAAGAGTGGGTGGTGTTCCCGAACACTTCAATCTTCCTTGGCATTTGGCAATGGAAAATGGATTGTTTGAAAAAGAAGGAATAGAGATAGAATGGACTGTTTTTAAAGGAGGAACAGGTCAAATGACCAAAGCTCTAAGAAATGACGAAATAGACGTTTGTATTCTGCTTACAGAGGGTATTGTATCGGATATTGTAAATGGAAACCCTTCTAAATTAATTGGTAAATACTTAAATACGCCACTTATTTGGGGAGTTTATACAGGAATAAACAACCCAGTAAATCATTACGGAGAGATTTACGATAAAAAATATGCTATCAGCAGATTTGGATCAGGGTCTCATTTGATGCCAATTGTAGATGCTAACGCAAAGAAAATAAGGTTAGATAAATCTCAATTTAATATAATAAAAAATTTGACAGGAGCTCTTGAATCGCTTACCAATCAAGAAACTGATGTATTTTATTGGGAGAAATACACAACAAAACCTCAAGTAGATAATGGAACGCTAAAACACCTAGGTGATTACGTTACTCCTTGGCCTTGTTTTATGATTGCGGCTACCAATAATATTTTATCAAATGAAAGAGAAGCGATAGATAAAATGCTAAAAGTTATCTATTTCACATCTAAACAATTTATGACTTCGCCTACTGCTTTGCAAGAAGTAAGTGAACGATACAACCAAAAAATGGAAGATGTAGAGCAATGGTTTCATGCTACGGAATGGAGTGTGAACAACCAAATAAGCGACAAATTACTTGAAAACGTATTGCATACATTGAATTATGCTGGTATTATAGACGAAAAGCCAGATTTGGGAATGTTTAGGGTGAAATAAATTTAATAAAATCCGACCTCTCGAAATATACGTTAAGAAAAAGCAAAGTAAAATATTCTATACTAGATTCTGAAACATACTGATTACTATCGGAACAGAATGACAATCAAAAAAATCTGAACAAAAAAAAAGCAGTTGAAAATTCAACTGCTTTTTTTGTTTTAAAAATTTTGTCTATTTCTACAAATCTTCAAATTTCACTTCAGAAGTATAATCTTCTTTGTTGTCTTCTTTGTAATCTCCTGTAGCTCTCAATTCTTCTATTTTATTCAAAACATCATCAAATCCATCTTTGAATTTTTCGAAATCTTCTTTGTATAAAAATAATTTGTGCTTTTCATAAAAGAACTCCCCATCATCTTTGTACTTCTTTTTACTTTCCGTAATTGTTACGTATAAGTCGTTTCCTCTTGTTGCTTTTACATCAAAAAAATAAGTCCTCTTCCCTGCTCTTACTGCATTTGAATAAACCTCATCTCTATTTGCTACATCATCCATCTGTCTGTATTTTTATATTTTTATGAAACAAACATACAAATTCTTACAATTTAAACCAATTTTAAAGGTTTTATAATTGTTGAATAATTGGATAAGTATTTTCTTCTAAAACCAAGTTTTGACAGTATTCTTTTATATTTTTATAGATATAATAATTGTTGTTACGGTACATTAAAAAATTCATGAATAAAATTGGAAAAGGAAGTCTTATTGCAATCCTAATTACCCTTGTAATTCACTTTGCTACATTCCTGTATTTTAATGTTTCTACATTAGAAACAAAAATTTATATTCCACCCCATACTGCTATTTTGGAATTGGATTTTAAAGATCCCGAGGAAATTGAAAAAATCATAAATCCCGAAGAAGAAATACAAACTCCTGAGAATAATCAAACTTTGAAAGATTTGATGAAAGATATTCAGGATATTAGGAACAAAAGCTATGAAGATTTTAGCGAAAGCGAAATTGAGCAAGAACAGCTTGAGGCTATAGAAGCTGAAAACAAAAAAACAGTAGAAGAACTAAGAGAAAATGGAGTAGATGGATTTGATCCTTCTAAATATGAAACCAAACCCGAAAAAACGAAAAACAACAAGGAAGATAAACGTGGAGAAAAAGAGAATTCGTTTGCTGGTAAAGTAACTAAGGAATGTAATGTGCCTGGGAGAGAATGCTACACAAAAACTCCCGCTTATGTATGTAGAGGAGGCGGAAAAGTATACGTAGAAATCATTGTAGACAAAATAGGCCGAGTGAAAAACGCCAAAGTAATTTCTTCAAAATCTACCACCACGAGCGAATGCATTTTAAATACGGCTCTTAAATTTGCAAAACAAACTACCAAAGTCTCTTCAGATTTGGATGGTAGCAATTCGCAAAAGGGATATATTATTTATAACTTCATATCCCAATAAGCCCTGCCCATAATGGGCATTTAATTTTTTGAGAAACTGTATTGGTATTAAAACAGTATAGTAGCAAATAGTAAACGTAATATGAACCTAACTTGGATAAAATCGTTATTAATTTCAACCTTTTTTGTTGGAATGAGTTGTGCTTTTTATTCTCAAAACTTGAGGTTAATCTCTACTCTTCCCTCCTATCTCAATGAAAACTCTGGGCTTATTTGCGTGTCGTCTAATTCTTTTTGGACTCACAATGATGGCGGAAATGATCCCATTATTTATAACATAGATTCTAATGGAAATCTTTTGGATTCAATTTACTTAAATGGAATTACAAACATTGATTTTGAAGATATTACAACAGACACCTCTGGTAATTATTACATTGGTGATATAGGTAACAATAACCACAATCGCACAAACTTGAGAATTTACAAAATTCCAAATCCAGATTCTATTTCGGGGAATAATGTGACTCCTGAGGTTATAAATTATTCGTACCAAGATCAAGTTACATTTCCCGACCCCAATAAAAATTCGGATTGTGAAGCTCTATTTCATCACGGAAATAGCTTGTACTTAATTTCCAAAAACTGGGGAACATCTGGCTATTCAAAACTATACCAATTACCAGATTCTGCAGGAACTTTTTCTGCAACTCTTCTAGATAGTTTTCCTTCTGGATTAATAACAGCAGCAGATATTCATACTTCAGGGAAATTGGCTATTCTTTCTATGAATGAACTCTATATTTGTGATAATTATTCGGGTAATGATTTTTTTGGAGGTACAATTTCTACATTATCATTTCCTCTTACACAAAAAGAAGGAATCAGTTTTAAGGATGCCAACACAGTTTATATTACACAAGAGAATCACAGGCTTTTTCCAGACCCAAAGTTATACGAATTGAAACTGACTGGCTACTTAGGAAACATAGAAATAGAAAAATCGCCCGATTTACAAGCAATGCCAAATCCTGCGACAGAATATTTGATGGTAAAAGTAAACGATTTACAAAATCAAACAAACGAAATAAGTTACCAAATTATTGATACGGATGGGAAAATTGTAAAGCAAAATAGCTTTAATTATAGACCAGAATTTACCGTATTTTTATCCAATATTAAACCAGGCTATTACATAATAAAAGTAACAGCAGGAACTCAACAAATTTCAAAACCCTTTATAAAAAACTAACTATGGAATTTTTACCAAAAGAAATAGACGAATACGCAGGAATACATACAGCCAAAGAAAGTGATGTATTATACGAATTGAACAGAGAAACCCACATGAAAGTTCTTATTCCTAGAATGCTTTCAGGACATATTCAGGGGAGAATACTAAGCATGTTTAGCCACATGATAAAACCAAAAAATGTGTTGGAGATTGGAACTTACACAGGTTATTCTGCCATTTGTTTTGCCGAAGGAATGCAAGAAGACGGAAAACTAATTACCATAGACATCAATAACGAATTGGAAACAATGGCTAATTCTTATTTTGAAAAAGCGGGATATGCCAATAAAATTGACATGAAAATTGGAAACGCAATGGATATTATTCCTTCGTTAGAGTTGGAATTTGACTTGGTATTTATTGATGCCGACAAACATAATTATGCTAATTATTTTGATTTAGTAATTGATAAAATGAGCAAAGGAGGTTACATCATTGCAGATAACGTATTGTGGAGTGGAAAAATAGTTACTGATGAAGTAAATACTGACAAAGACACCAAAGCACTGGACGAATACAACAAAAAAATTAACAATGACCCAAGAGTAGAAAATGTATTATTCCCTGTGAGAGATGGATTGATGGTGGCTAGAGTTTTGTAGAGCTTATTCAAAATCAAACTTGCAAGGGTTTAAAACCTTTCGGCCTTCTTTCTTATTTTCAAAATTTGATTGGAATAGAAAGACTACTTAATTAGTAAGAAAACTCCTCCATTTACGACCTAAAAATTGTAAATTTACATTAGAAGAACAACAAACATAATACCATGGAAAACCTACACAAAGAAGTACAAGATTATTACGGAACTGAGTTACAAA
>CAXIAX010000120.1:0-6485 GCA_964021785.1 uncultured Flavobacteriales bacterium | reverse complement strand
AGAAATAAGTTATCGTCTTACTAATTTATCTAAGTTTCTGTTCCAAAATAATTACCTTTGCGCCATGGTTTCAGTAAATAATTTATCGGTATTTTTAGGGGGTAAGGATCTTTTTGATAATGTTTCGTACATGATCGACAAAAAAGACAGAATTGGTCTAGTGGGTAAAAACGGGGCAGGTAAATCTACCATGCTTAAAGTTATTATGGGCACACAGCCAGCTTCTGGGGGAAATGTATCTATGCAGAAAGGAGTTTCTATTGGGTATTTGCCCCAAGAAATGAAGCATAATAATGATGCTAAAATTATTGAGGAAGTAGAAAGTGCTAATTCTAAAATCACAAAAATTGAAGAAGATTTAGCAGAAATAAATCATCAATTGGAAACTCGTACAGATTACGAAAGTGATTCTTACATGAAACTAATTGAAGATTTAAACGATCTTAACGAACAATTTACTCTTCATGGTGGATTTAACATGAGAGAAAATATGGAGAAATTTCTTTTGGGTCTTGGGTTTGAATCCGAAGATTTTGAAAGAAAAATGAGTGAGTTTAGTGGAGGATGGAAAATGAGGGTAGAACTTTGTAAAATTCTTCTTGAAAACCCAGATGTACTCTTATTGGATGAGCCTACCAATCACCTGGATATTGAATCGATTCAATGGTTAGAGGATTTCTTAAAAAACTACCATGGAGCAATTATATTAATTTCTCACGATAGAGCTTTCTTGGATTTTGTTACCAATAGAACAATTGAGATAAACGCAGGTAAAATTTACGATTATAAATTCGCTTACACCAAATACAAGGTGCTAAGAGAAGAAGAATTGATTGTTCAAAAATCTGCTGCCAAGAATCAAGAAAAGTATATCAAAGAAACCGAAATTCTTATCAATAAATTTAGAGCTAAGAAAAACAAAGCAGCTTTTGCTCAGTCTCTTATCAAAAAACTAGACAAACTGGAGAAAGTAGAAGTAGATGAAGATGATGGATCTAAGTTGAAATTTAGATTTCAAACTCCACCTCGTTCTGGAAAATTTGCTGTAAAGTTCAATGAACTGACGAAAGAATATCCTACAAAAACTATTCTTAAAAGTGCCGACATGATGATTAATGCACAAGATAGAATTGCATTAATTGGAAAAAATGGAGTAGGAAAATCTACCATTATCAAAATGATTGTGGGAGATGAAAACTATGAGAATGGGGAAATGGAAATGGGACACAATATCTCATTGGGATATTTTGCTCAGGATGAATCAGAAAAACTAGACGGTAACAAAACAATTTTTGAAACCATAGATGATATTGCTACGGGCGACATGAGGACCAAAGTAAGAAGCATTCTTGGGTCTTTCCTTTTTGGTGGAGAAGATGCCGACAAAAAAGTAAAAGTACTATCTGGTGGAGAAAAAACAAGACTGGCACTTTGTAAATTATTACTAGAGCCTCACAACTTTTTGGTGTTGGATGAACCTACCAATCACCTTGACATTGCATCTAAAAATGTATTGAAAGATGCTTTAATGAATTACGAAGGAACTCTTTTGGTGGTATCTCACGATAGAGATTTCTTGGATATGTTGACCAATAGAATTTTTGAAATAAAAGAAGAAAAAGTAAGTGTATATCACGAAGATGTGAGCAGTTTCTTGAAAAGAAAAAAGAAAGAATCTATTGCTTTATTTGAAAATACTGGAAAACAGAAAAAAGAAAATAAAAAGGAAGATAAACCTGCAGCAATTGATAATAATGCACTTTCTTACGAAGAACAAAAAGAGCAAAAACGACTTCAAAACAAGGTAAACAAATTAGAAAAAGACATTGAAAAACTTGAAAAGAAAATCAAGGAATACGACATCAAAATAGCTAGTTTAGACTACTCTAATGAAGCCGAAACAAATGCTGTTCTTGAACCATACAAAGAGTTTAAGGCTACCCTAAAACAAAAAATGGAAGCTTGGGAAGAAGGAATAATGGAATTGGGTTAACCAATAGCAAACAATAATTTAACAGTTTTCCTGTTATCCGTTATTATTTCCTTTTATACCTTTGTTGGGTATTTACCGAAAAGATTAATTTAATTTTAATCTTCATAAATAACATGTTACATGAAAAAAATATTGTTGATTTCCCTTTTAATTGCAACCTCAATCTCTTATGCCCAAGAGTTTACAATTAGTGGAACCGTAAAAGATTCTGAAAACGGAGAGGATTTAATTGGGGCTACTATCAAGATAAAAGAAATGCCCACTACGGGTGCAGTTACTAACGTATATGGCTTTTATTCTCTTTCCTTAAAAAAAGGAACTTATACCGTAATTTTTAATTCTTTGGGATTCGACCCTATTACAAAAACTGTTGTTTTAGATGAAAACAAAAAGTTTAATATTGAGCTTTCTTCTGCCTCTACTCAGCTAAAAGAATTTGAAGTAACAGGAGAAATAGAAGACGAAAATGTATCAAGCACTTCTATGGGTATAGAAAAACTTGACCCAAAAAGCATTGAGTCTATCCCTGTATTGATGGGAGAAAAAGACATTATTAAAACCTTTACTTTAATGCCAGGAATAAAAAGTGGAGGAGAAGGAAATGGAGGTTTTTTTGTGAGAGGAGGTGGAGCTGATCAAAATCTAATTTTATTGGATGAAGCTGTTGTTTATAATGCTTCTCATTTACTTGGGTTTTTCTCTGTTTTCAATTCGGATGCAATAAAAGATGTATCGCTATATAAAGGAGGAATGCCAGCCGAATACGGAGGAAGAGGTTCTTCTGTAATGGATATTACCATGAAAGATGGGAACAACAAAAAGTTTGGTGCTTCGGGTGGTTTAGGAATTATTTCATCCAGACTTACTCTTGAAGGACCTATCGTAAAGGACAAAGGTTCGTTCATAATTTCGGGAAGAAGAAGTTATGCCGATTTATTTCTAAAGTTATCTAAAGACGAAAATTTAAAGGAATCTACTCTTTACTTTTACGATTTGAATTTAAAAGCAAACTACAAGATTAACGACAAAAACAGAGTGTTTCTTTCAGGATATTTTGGAAGAGATGTATTTGGTGTTGGAGATGTATTTGGTTTCAACTGGGGAAATGCAACAGGAACTTTAAGATGGAATCACTTATTTAGCGACAAGCTATTTTCCAATACTTCATTAATTGCAAGTAACTACGATTATGAGTTTAAGGTAGGAGAAGGAGCTGATGGTTTTGGGATTAAAGCCGCTATTTTTGATTACAACATTAAGCAAGATTTCTCTTATTACTTAAATGACAAGAACACAATTAAATTTGGATTGAATGCAATATACCACACTTTTTCTCCAGGAGAATTAGTGGCAGAAAACTTGAGTTTTAATGCCGAAAAAATTGAGAACAGGTTAGCAACAGAAAGCGCTTTGTATATCCAAAACGAACAAAAATTTAATGAAGTATTCAGTATTTCTTACGGTTTAAGATACTCGTTTTTCAATTTCTTAGGGAATAACGACTCTATTAAAACATTCGACACAGACGGAAACCAAACAGCAATTGAGTTTGTTGAGAGAAACAAAACAAATAAATTTTATGGAGGTCTTGAACCAAGATTAGCAATGAAATATATGTTAGATGAATCTTCTTCGGTTAAGTTATCTTATAACAGAAACTACCAATACATTCATTTATTATCCAACACAACTGCGGCTTCACCAACTGATTCTTGGGTACCAAGTTCAAACAATATTAAACCACAAATTATTGATCAAATAGCTTTGGGTTATTTCAAAAATCTGAAACAAAATACTTATGAGTTTTCTGTAGAGGCTTATTACAAAAATCTACAAAATCAAATTGATTACAAAGACGGGGCTAACCTCTTTTTGAATGGTGATGTAGAGAAGGAACTAGCCTACGGAAAAGGAATCGCTTATGGTGCGGAGTTCTATTTGAAAAAGAGCAAAGGAGCATTTACAGGATGGCTGAGTTATACTTACTCTAGGTCTTTGAGAAAACTAGATGGAGTGAATAACGGAGAATACTACCCTGCAAGACAAGATTTAATTCACGATATTTCTATCGTGGGGATTTATAAACTGAATGAGAAATGGACAATCTCTTCTAGCTGGGTATACACTACTGGGGTTGCAGTTACTTTCCCAGAAGGAAGATACGAAGTAGAAGGAAAGGTTATTCCTTATTACTCGGATAGAAATGGATCTAGATTTCCTGCTTACCACAGGCTAGATTTAGGTGTAACTTGGTACAACAAAAAGACCGACAAATTTGAATCCAATTGGAACTTCTCTATCTACAATGCTTATGCAAGAGAAAACACTTATTCTATCGCTTTTATAGAAGATCCTGATAACCCAGGACAAACTGTAGCAGAGCAAACAGCTTTGTTCAAGATTATTCCTTCTGTTACTTATAATTTTAAATTTTAATCCAATGAAAAATATATTAATACTACTAGTTGTAACAGCTACTTTGACTAGCTCTTGCCGAAAAATAATAGACATTGAACTGGAAGAAGCAAACAAAAGAACTACCATAGATGCTCAAATTCACTTGGGAACGAATACAGTAACCACGAGAATTACAAAATCAGGAAACTTTTTTGGAGAAACAACCAATCCAGCATTAACGGATGCTACAGTTGTTTTGAATGATGGAACTACAGACTACAGCCTTATAAACATGGGTGATGGAGATTATGAACTAACCAATTTTACTGCTTTACCAGGGCAAAACTATTCACTGAAAGTTACCCAGGGAGGAACCACTTTTGACGCTACAACTTATATGCCTGTAAAAGTGGAATTGGATACAGTACTTGCCCAATTTCAGCCGGCTTCTACTTTCAATGATTCTGGATATATCGTTAGTCTTTTATTTAATGACCCTGCAGCTATTGCCAATTACTATCGCATAGAGTTAGATATAGCAGGAGTACGATATGGTCCTATAGAAGATTTAATTCTTTTTGATGATGAGTTGACAAACGGAAACTCTGTTAACTTCCCTCTTTTTGGTGTAGATGTAGCCCAATTAGGAGACACTGTTACAGTTTATTTAATCTCACTAGACAAACAGTCCTATGATTATTTTAATGCCATTGATGAGATCTTATTTGGTAATGCAGCAACACCTGCAAATCCAAAAAGTAATTTCAATAATGATGCCTTAGGAAACTTTAGTGCATTCGCTACAGACACAATGACTATAGTAGTTCAATAATTACAACTAAAAGCTTATAAAAAGCCTCTTTGTATTTAGTTACAAAGAGGCTTTTTTTATTGTGTAGAAATTGTATTAGTGTGCTTTTTGATTTGTAGCTGCGTTAACATATGAATATTTATCCCCTACTTTTTTCCAAATAATAATTCCATAAGTTAAATTAGACTTGTTGTAATCACTAGGAAGTGTAACGGAAAATGTTTTTCTTAAAATATCACCACTTCTTGCTGACCCAGTAAATATTTGCTCTCCCCAAGTTGAAGAGGACATTGACCCTCTAAATACTAAATGATGGCTTGCGTTATTACCCGCAGAGTTACCTTCTTGGTATGCAATAATTTTATCTTCTACTACATAAGCACCCATGTAATAGTCTCCGTTTAGATCGTCCCATAATTTAGCTTCAGCATTTACAGTTAAAGTATTCCCTTGTATATTGTGTTTAAAACCAGCAGAAATTTTAACCTCTGTTGATCCAGCAGAGATATATGCCTTACGGCTTGCTCCAGCTATAGAAGTACCAGAACTAACCATGTTTGTTACAAAGTTGGGGTATCCCGTAACTCCTGAAAATTCCCCTAACAATGCAACAGCATCAGAATTTGGTTTTCTTAACTCGTTTCCTCTAAAACCATCTGCTGGAGCATAATTTCCTGCATAATTTGCCCAACAAAAAGCAATATCAGCCAAATCAGTAGAAATAGTCTCCCAATTTGTCCATCCATAACCCCCACAAAAAGGACAATTTTCACCTGTTACTTTAACAACAATTGGCACTTGAACTTTAGTATGAACAATTGGCACTTCCACCACTTTTCTGCAGCTACTCAGGGATAATCCCAAGGCTAAAAAAGAAAGTAATACATACTTTTTAAAGTTAATTGGTGCTGTTTTCATCTATTACTGTTTTTATTATCAAAAGTTAAATTAGTTGTTTTTTATTATCTATGTGGTTTTTTTGCATAAAAAAAGGTCTCTTGAACAAACAAGAGACCTTTTTTATGATATTAAACTAAAACCTATTTTTTAATGTGCTTTTTGGTTAGTAGCAGCTTGTTTGTAGAAATACTTAGTTCCATTCTTTCTCCAAATAATAACTCCAACAGATAAGTTATCTTTTACATAAGTAGAAGGAATTGCTTTCGTATAAGACTTTTCAATTACTGCACCTGCATCAGCAGTTCCTGCAATAATTTCATCTCCCCAAACTCCACCTCCTAATGATCCTCTCATTACTAAGTGATGTTCTAAATCTGGGCTAGA
>CAXIAX010000119.1:0-6590 GCA_964021785.1 uncultured Flavobacteriales bacterium | reverse complement strand
CCAAAAAATATTGATAGAGCAGTTTTTGAAGCAACACGAGATAGAAAAACTCTCAACTGGACTGATCCAGTAACAGGTAAAAAAGCAGTAATAAAATACGAGCCGTTAAAAGTGAAAGTATTGAATAACGAAAAGTTTGATCGTATTTTTATGTATTTAGTTCCAGATAAATTAAATAGTTTCAATAGAATGGAAACGAAAGACAAAAAAGAATTTAATTTACCCATAAACGAGTTATTGAATTACGAAGTAAAAGCAATAGCTTACAAAGGAGATTCTGCTTTTTATGCTGAGGTGAAATCCATTAAAACAGGAGAGTATGAAATAACTTTAATTTCGATATCGGAAAAAGGATTAAAAAGGAAACTAAGAAAGACTAAGAATTCCATAGAGAAAGACATAAAATCAGATCTGAATTTTTACCAAGAAGAATTAGGCAATAAAAAGCGAGAGAAGAAGTACAAATCAGATAATGAATTGACATTAAGAATTGGAACATTTCTGTTTCCTGACTTGGATAGGAATTGTATTTTGAATAGTGCATTTAATCCAAATTATCGAAATACACTTCCGACCGAACTTCCAACTTCTTCAGACTTTCAAGTTGTGAAGAATGAATATGAGATGTATACGCAGTAGAATTTGAGTAGTCCACCCTTCGGTACTCTCCCTGTCGGTCGAACTCTGGGCTCGATTAAGCGAGTCTGCGGGCTGAGTGATTTTTTGAAAAAAAATGTATCGAAGTCCAACTTCATGAAAGCAATCCATTTTGACTCCGTCCTTAAAACAACTGTAACAAAAGATACGTAACTTTATAAGTAAGTTTCTTAATTTTGAATCAAACAAAAAGTCAATGGAATATATAGACCTATTTATAGAAAGTCTAAAAGGATTTGGGAATTACATGTGGAGTGAAATTATATTTCAAGCTACTCCATGGTATCAAAATTATTTTTGGTGGTTGGTTATTTTGTCTTTGGCTGTTTGGGGATTGGAAGTTGCTTTTCCTTGGCGAAAAAATCAAAAGGTAATTCGTAAAGATTTTTGGTTAGATGCATTCTATATGTTTTTCAATTTTTACTTTTTTAAATTAATTTTCTTTGCAGGGTTAACAGCTATCACAGCCAAAGGATTTACAGAATTGATAGGAGGAAACACAGAAGTTATTTCTTTATTTAACGCAAGAGAATTACCTTATTTGGCACAAATTATAATATTCTTTGTTGCCATGGATTTTGTTCAATGGTTTGTTCATGTATTGCTTCATAGATATAATTTTTTGTGGCAATTTCACAAAGTACATCACTCAGTAGAAGAAATGGGGTTTGCAGCACATTTACGTTACCACTGGATGGAAAACGTATTTTACACACCAGCAAAATATTTGGTTTTGTTATTAATAGGAGGATTTGAGCCAAGTAGTGTTTTTGTCATTTATTACATCAATATAGCAATAGGACATCTTAATCATGCAAATCTTAATTTAGATTACGGGCCATTAAAATATGTGTTAAATAACCCTAAAATGCACATTTGGCATCATGCTAAGGAATTGCCTGCATCACATAAACACGGAATGAACTATGGAATTAGTTTGAGTATTTGGGATTATATTTTTGGCACCAATTACATTCCAAGCAGTGGAAGAGATATAGAATTAGGGTTTGAAAATATGGAAAAATTCCCAGATTCTTTCGTAGGACAAAATGTATATCCAATTGGAAAGAAAGATTAAATTGCTAGCCAAAACCAAAGAAGAACCAAATATTTATATATTTGTATCTAAATTGGAGACAACATATGAATTTTAAGAAATTATCGATAATTATTCCGGCTTACAATGAAGGGGCAACCATTCATTTGATTTTGGATAAAGTTAAAGCAGTTGATTTAGTAGGAGGAATAGAAAAGGAGATTATTATTGTTAATGACTTTTCTTCTGATAATACCACTGAAGCAGTTGAGAACTACATGAAGTTGAATTCTGAAATGGATATCCAATTTTATCACCAGCCCAAAAATATGGGAAAAGGAGCAGCTTTACACAGAGGTATAAAAGAAGCAAAAGGAGAATATTTAATTATTCAAGATGCTGATTTAGAATATGACCCTGAAGAGTACAATGCTTTGTTGAAACCAATTGTAACTGGATTTGCAGATGTTGTTTATGGATCAAGATTTATGGGAGGAAACCCTCACAGAATTTTATTCTTTTGGCATTCATTAGGAAATAAATTCTTGACGAAATTATCAAACATGTTTTCTAATCTTAACTTAACAGATATGGAAACTTGTTATAAATTGGTAAGAACTGATATAGCTCAGTCTATCAATTTGAAAGAACAAAGATTTGGATTTGAGCCAGAATTAACGGCCAAATTGGCTAGAGTTAAAGATATTAGAATTTACGAAGTAGGAATATCTTACTACGGAAGAACTTACGAAGAAGGAAAACACATTGGATGGAGAGATGGATTTAGAGCAATCTATTGTATTCTTAAGTACAATATTTTCAGTAAGAAGTAAGTTGTATTGTTGAGGTTTTAAAAACCAATACCAATAAAACAAAACACAATTTTGAAAAAATTAGTTAAAAGGCTGATTAAATTTATTAAAAAACGCAAGTATTATATACTTGCGTTTTTTTTTGTGCTTTTTCTTTTCTGGTGGAATTGCTTGCCAAAGCAATTGTTTAATACACCAACATCTACTGTTTTATTAGATAAAGACGAGAAATTACTTAATGCGTTAATTGCAGATGATGGTCAATGGAGATTCCCACATAATGACTCTGTTCCAGCTAAATTTAAAACAGCAATTATAGAATTTGAAGATCATACATTCTATTCTCATATTGGAGTAAGTGCAAGAGGAATTGCAAGAGCGGTAAAACAGAATATTTCTAATGGAAAAGTGGTAAGTGGAGGAAGTACTATTTCTATGCAGGTAATTCGTATGTCTAGGAATAAACAAAGAACCGTTTATCAAAAATTGGTAGAAATGATTTGGGCAACAAGGCTTGAGGCAAAATATACCAAAGAAGAAATTTTAGCTATTTATGCTTCCAATGCACCAATGGGAGGAAATGTGGTAGGCTTAGATGCTGCAGCTTGGAGGTATTTTCAAAGGAGTCCGAGAGAACTGTCTTGGGCAGAAACTGCAACCTTGGCGGTATTGCCCAATGCACCTAGCCTAATTCATGTAGGGAAAAACAGAAATGCATTAAAGAATAAAAGAGATAGACTGCTGAAAAGATTGTTCGAGAAAGGGAAAATTGACAAAGAAACCATGGAAATAGCCATGGAAGAACCTCTTCCAGATAAACCACATCCTTTGCCTCAATTAGCTACTCATTTATTGAATAAAGTAATAGGGGATAACAAGAGAGGACAAAGAACCATTACAACTTTGGATGCAGGGCTGCAAAATCAAGTGATGAACTTGGTAGATATTCATCATCAAAGATTAAAATCTAATAATATTTTTAATGCAGCAGTAATTGTAGGGAATATTAAAACAGGAGAGATTATTTCTTATGTAGGAAATACCAATGTAAAAGAAAAAGAACACGGTGGAGCAGTAGATGTAATTAGCGCACCTAGGAGCTCGGGTTCTATTCTAAAGCCTTTTTTGTATGGATTTATGTTGGAGGATGGATACCTCACGCCAGAGCAAGTAATCTATGATGTGCCTACTACAATGGCAGGGTATTCTCCCGAGAATTATAACCAAAAATACGCAGGAATAGTTCCTGCAGATGAAGCTTTATCCAAATCGCTTAATGTTCCCTTTGTAAGAATGTTGCGAGATTATGGAGTTCAAAAATTTCATGCTAAACTCACAAAGTTAGGAATGACAACTTTGGATAAGCCAGCTTCGCATTATGGTTTGTCATTAATACTGGGAGGAAGTGAAGTGAAATTACTTGATTTGATAAATATGTATGGTAAAATGAGTAAGTCTGTAGCTCAGTTTCCAAATTATGACTCTACAGTAAATCAAGATTTTGTTTATTCAAATCATACAAAATCGAGTGAAACGACTCCTTCTATTTCGGCAGCAGCTTCATGGTTTGCTTTAGATGCAATGCAAAAAGTGGTAAGACCCAACAAAGAGAAAAATTGGGAAGAATTTAATACGGCACAAAGAATTGCATGGAAAACAGGGACAAGTTATGGATTTAGGGATGCATGGGCAGTTGGGTTAAATCAAGATTATATTGTAGGTGTGTGGGTAGGAAATGCAGATGGAGAAGGAAGACCAGGAATAATTGGAGTAGAAGCTGCGGCACCAATTTTATTTGATGTATTTGATTTTCTTCCTAATTCACCCTGGTTTGAAGCTCCTTATGATGAATTGGTAAAAGAAAAAATTTGCAGAAAAAGCGGAAGTAGGATAGGTGAATTCTGTGAAGGATATGAAGAAAAATACATTCCTTTAAGAGCAGTGTCAACTTTACCTTGTAAATTTCATACAGCAATATTTTTGGATAAAACAAAACAATTGAGGGTTACAAGTAACTGTTATGAAGTCCCTAAAATGCAAAAAGTATCTTGGTTTTCTTTGCCTCCAAAAGTGGCCTTTTACTATCAAAAAAGAACACCCGATTACAAGCCAATTCCACCCTTTATGGAGGGTTGTGTAGAGAAAGATGAATTGTCTCAACTTTCTATTCTTTATCCAAAACCAGAGAGTAAGATTTTATTTTCAAATACAGAAAACGGGACTAAATCTCAAGTGATAATGGAGGCCATTCACAGAGATGATAATGCAGTTTTGTTCTGGCATTTAGACGAATCTTATTTGGGCCAAACTTCGCAAATTCATCAGTTTCAAATGTCACTTAAGCCTGGAAGACATAGTCTTAAGGTGATAGATGAATTGGGGAATTCAGAAAAAATAGAATTTGACGTGGTGAAAGATTAATTGTTTGATAATTTTTATTTCGAAGTGTAATCGTAGTTGTCAGTTCGAGTGAAATAATTAACTGAAAGGGAAATTATTTAGTATCGAGAACAAATGCAAAATTTATTTTCTCTCCACTAGCTCACTGCATGTTACAAACTCACAATTCTCTTTTTTTAAATACTCAATCACTTCTTTATAAAGTGATTTCCAGTCTGATTTTAGGTAATTACTAAAATACGTGTTGTGCCAATTGATACAGATGTTACCGTTAAATTTTTTAATCTCTTGGGTCAGTTTTTTAATCTCAATCAAACTTTCTTTGGGGGAAATCCCCATGTAATTGTCATATTCCAAAGAGCAATCCATAATATTCAAGGGGATTTCAAGAAAATTAAAAGACCGATTTTCTTTAAAATTATATAATTTGAAAGGAGTACAAATACTATTTCTAAAACCAATTTCTTCTTGAAACCCAAGAGTAGAATCAAATTTCAATTTATTTCCTTCAATAACTTTGGATGAATTTTGGATTTCATATTGAAGAAAATGAAACCTATTTCCATTTACTTGCTCCTCTATTTTTATTAAGTCCTTTTTTAGTTCTTTTGCAGAGTCATGAGTTTTGTAACTTCCATGAATTCCCACTTCGTGTCCGTTAGTTTTAAAGTTGATAATAGATTGCTGCATGTAAGGATTGGAAAGCTCGTAATCTGCATTTTTTATATTCCCAACTTTATTGTTTCTAGCTAATAAAAAAAAGGAAGAAGGAACACTGTTATCTTTATTGAAATCTGAAAGTTCTTTTAGATTTTGCCAAGGCGAAAAAGACGTGAAAGACTGAGATAAACCATGTAAAATCGCTTTCAAATATTTTTTTGAATTCAATTCAGTTCTCACTCTGTGTTTCCAACCGCTAGTAACCTCATCAATATCGTGGGTTATTGTAGCAGAGAATTTTCTGTTTGTTTTTATTTCCGAATTAGTAACGAATTCAATTGCATCTTTAAGAATATCGAAATAATAATTTACCACAGGAATGCCCACAATATCTAGCCTCTTCTGAATGCTTTCTTCGTACTTAAACCTCCCGTATTGATCTCTGTTCTTGTTTTCTAATTCTTGAACACCACTCATCAAATACCAAGCAGCAGTAACTATGTCAAAGTTTATAGTTATTTTATTGTTAGGTCTTATGGTAAGAATAGAGTCATGATTTGATCTATTCATGATAAAAGGGATGTTAGTTCCATTCCATTCTTTCCACACAATTTCATCTAGATTCTCTAAGGGATTTTCAAACTCAGGTTTTGTTAACTGTATTTTACATGAATCATTAAAACCAAGGTCTATTTCTTGCCATACAGGTTTACAAGAGTAAGCCAATTCAAAGTTTTCTTTAAAATATGTTAGGGTTTGTTTTAACATAAATAAAGTTACTTCAAAATTTTCATTTTGGTTAAGATATTATTTACCAATCCATTGATCTCTTTCGATATGTTGAGTAAATAAATAGGTAGTGCAAAAGTAAGAAGCACTGTTGTAGCAACAATAGCACCTTTTACAATTAGGTTTACGTAAGAATTGTCAAAGTATTTTCCTGCTGGGATAAAATAAAGTATTATAAAACTGATAGCTCCAATAATCAAAACTTTGATTGTGTCATTGGAGAATGGGTGGATTTT
>CAXIAX010000118.1:0-6602 GCA_964021785.1 uncultured Flavobacteriales bacterium | reverse complement strand
TCCAGAAATTTTAATTTTTATTGGCTTTTGTTTCGTTCAGTCTATCTTGCTTAATAATGATTTATGGAATGACGAATTGTACACGCTAGATAAATTTACGTTTGTTCCTATTTCTCAAACTCTTTCAGATTATCATGTGCCAAATAATCACGTGCTTTATAATTTGATAAACAACATCTACCTAAAAGTAATAGGAATAGACTCTCTTTATTCTTTGATGGAAACACCCTGGAAACTGAGAATTCTCCCTTTAATCTATTCGTTTTTCACACTTATTTTTACTTATAAAATTGGGTGTAAATTCTTTTCAAAACAAGTAGGAGTTATTGCGGCTACAGTTCTTGTAACCTCTATCCCATTTTTTAGTTATTCCTTGCAAATAAGAGGATACGGACTAAGCACACTGTTTTTAACAGCACTTATCTTTTATAGTTTTTCTTATGTGAATCAAAAAAACAAAGGATTTTTAATTGCTGTAACTCTTTGCACTTCCCTCCTTTTCTACACCATTCCTTCCAATATCTATTACCTAGCCTGTTTGTTATTTATATTTGGGGTTATTTCCCTTTTTCAGGCAATCAAAAACAAGAGTATAAAATTGCTTTTCACTTCTAGCTACACTCAAATAATGTATTTTATTCTAGTAGGAATTGGAGTGGCTCTTTTGTTATTTATTCCTGTATTCGATCAAGTTTTTAATAACGAATATGTGAATGTAAGAGGTGCATCATTCGAATTTTGGAAACTAGATTTTTATTTTTCTCATGTGTTTGAAGGAGGATTTTCTGGAAAAACTTTATTTATCTCTACTTCTATTGGAGCATTGGTATTGGCTAATTTTTACAAACCCGAATGGCGTAAATACTTGTTAGTTTTTGCAGCCTTAGTTATTCTGCCTTTCTTTATTCCCTATTTACGTGGTGATGACCCTCCTATTAGAGTCTTTGTAGTTTCTATGCCTATTTTCTCTTTGTTTCTGGCTTTGAGTATGGTTCTTTGTTATCATTTTTTGATAAGAGATAAAAAATATCACACTTACATCACCCTAGGAATAATAGTTTATTGCTTTGCCATTTTCGTTTCCGAAATTACTACCATTAAGAAAGCAACACTGCACGACATTGAAACTGCTGACCGATCTCACAGTTTGTACCGTCAGTTTCACACTTTCCGTTATCAGCCACTTACTGACATAAAAAACTTTGAAGAAGTATTTCAAAACAACCCTCTACCAGTAAAAATTGTGGGTTGTGAAGGGTTTGGAATTCCGTATTTCTTAAAAAAATATAACATTCCTTACACAGAAAACTCAGATGACTTGGAGGGTTATTTAGCACTTCACGATTCTTGTTATTTGGTGACGAGCAAACCCAAAAGCTTTGGAGATTATGAAGATTATAATTTTGAAATTTTATCAGAAAAATTGACTTATCATACTGTGGTGAAGGTGAATAAAAAGTAAATTTTAACTGCGTAACTAACTGCATATCAAAAAAAATACTTTCTTTACACTTTAAAATATATTAATATGAAAAATTTATTCTTAATCCTACTTTGTTCTGTTTTAACAATAAATGCCACTTCACAAAACAAATGGAGTTTTGGAATTGAGGCTTTTCCAAATATGACCAGTTTTTTAATTAGTAATAAATCAAATCTTCCCGAAGAAAACATTGAAAGAGCTAAGGATTTTGAATTACCTAAATTTTGTTTTAGCGGTCAACTTTATGCTTCTTTTAATTTAAACTCCAAAGCTTCACTTTCGTTAGGAGTTGGTTATAATGCTGTAGGATATAAAACAAAAAAGATGGGGGTAACTTCTACAAATGGTAATCCTGGAAATAACTTTGCCGAATTAACTTATTCTTACAATAATATTCAAATCCCTTTATTATTTCAATACTCTATATATAAAGGACTTTATGTAAGAGGTGGAATTAACACCCTACTAAACGTTTATAACTCTGCTGAATTTCAGTATGTTTCGGGAGAAAAATCTGGACAAATTGATAAAAGAGAATTTGAAGACCCCGAAATTAAGGATGTTTGTTTTTCTGGTCAACTGAGTTTAGGAGTGACTTTTTTCAATAATGAAAAAATTAATTTGTATTCTCAAATTACAGCAGAAAGCTATGTTACTTCATTAATAAAAAATGAATTTTATGGTAAATTTCCTTTCTCTACTGGCTTAGTAATTGGAGCTAAATTTTAACAAAATCACTTATCCAATTCTTGGCTACAGTTGTATTTGGAATTTCAAACTCGAACCATTCTTGCATTTCTTTATCAAACCCAGTTTTATTTAAATAATTATCCAAAGCAAGGTTCAATCCTTTTTTGTATTGATGGTGCTGAGCTCCTGTTGGGTCTTCGTGCCACAAATCATTTTGAGCAAACCCTTCAAATTCTGGACCCGTGATTTTTATTTCAAATTCATCTGGATTTTTACCAATTGGACTATGGATAGTCGTGGTAAACATATGCCAAAAAGCAGATTGAATACAATTTGCTTCAAATAATTGCCTCACCACCTCCAGTGAATCTATTGTTTCTTGCTCCGTTTGGGTAGGAAACCCAAACATTAAATAGGCGTGAGTCATTATATTGTGCTTAGAGAAACTATGAGTTACTCTTGCCACTTGGCCAATATCTACACCTTTTTTCATTTTCACCAATAGCCTATCCGAAGCAACCTCTAGTCCCCCAGTAACTGCAATACAACCCGCACGAGACATAAGTTCGCACAGTTCGTCATCAAATGTTTTCTCGAAACGGATGTTGGTCCACCACCTCATTTTAATGTCTCTCTTTATCAGTTCTAGCGACAAAGCTCTGAGCATTTTTGGCGGAGCGGCTTCATCTACAAAGTGAAATCCTTCTATACCAGTTTGTGCTCTAATTTTTTCTATCTTATTTACCAAATCTACCGCAGTGGTATTTTGATAATTCCCTATATAATCTAAATTCACATCACAGAAAGAACATTGTTTCCAATAGCAACCGTGAGAAATCGTGAGTTTATTCCATTTTTCATCCGTCCACATTCTATGCATAGGATTTATAATATCCAAGAAAGATAAATATTTCTTGAAAGGCAAACCAGCATAGTTTGGTGCAGGTAAATCTCTATGGTGATAAATTGTATTTGGAAATTTATTTTTATATACTACTTTCTTTTTCTCCAATAAAAATGTGCGCTCGAGTTCATTCTTACCAATTTCTTGATTGAGGTAACTTACCAATTTAAGCAAAGGTCCTTCGCCATCATCAAGTGTAATAAAATCTATGAATTCGAAAATTCTAGGATCTTCTAAAGAGCGTAATTCTGTGTTGCAATATCCTCCTCCAAATGCAATTTTAATATCTGGAAAAAACTGCTTGATAAATTGAGAACTTCTTAATGCTGCAAACAAATTACCAGGAAATGGAATAGAAAAACAAATTAAATCTGGTTTATGCAGTTCTATTTGTTCTTCCAAAATATCAATCATCTTGTCTTCGATAATTGTGGGCTGGTAATTAAGAAACTCTTCTATTTGATCAAAACTACTTGCCGAAGTTCCTATTTGCTCGGCATACCGAGTAAATGCGAAAAACTCATCTACATTGGATTGAATAAAATCTCCTAGTTCTTCTACAAATAAAGTTCCGTAATGCTTGGCTTTATCTATGACTCCAATATCTCCTTTTGCCCAAACTATTTCTTTATTTACTTTTTGTAATCTATGTCCTTTAGGAAGAAAACCAGGTTCCAAAATTGCCCTTGCTTTCTCTACTGTTTGGTTTTGTAAATAACTAATAACTGCATCTACACGTTCTATATATTGTTCTTTTAGTTTGTAAACTTGAGGAACTCCAAAATTTTGTAACTCCTTAGCTTCACGAAAAATAGAACGAATAAAGCTAGAGGTAAAAATAGCGGTAAATAGCTCGATACTTAAATCACATTGCTCTACTGCTACTTTTTTTTCTTCCAAAAAACCTTTTAGGTAAGCCGTAGCCGGATACGAAGTATTGAGCTGGGTAAATGGTGGCGTAACTAATAGTAATTTGGGTTGCATAATGCAAAGATAAGTTTCTTTAATTGATTGTAACTTCTTAATAGGTTTATTATACCGTCAGTCACTTCTCGATACAAATTTCATTTACGCTATCGCTTCAATAAAATTCACTCGAAATGACAGCCTTATAGATTTTTAGATGATTGTTATTGTCAGTTCGAGTGGAATAATTGACTGAAAAGGAAATTATTTTGTATCGAGAACAGATAAAAGAATTTCATAAAAAAAATCATTGGTTTCGTGAATTAACTCTATCAAAACAAATACAATTAATTATATTGTAATGCGTTAAACAATATTTTTTTTTTAAAATAGGGGTTACTTCTTTAAGTGTTGATTGTAATACAAGTATAAACCAAAAAAAACTGATTATGAAAACTCAACTTATAACATTCATCCTTTCATTAGCTACAATTACTTTAAGTGCACAATCTACTGCTATAAAAAAATGGAATTTTGGAGCAGAGGCATTTCCTAATTATACTCGTGAAAGAATAACGCAGAAAAGCACAGAAAATAATGGTAATCAGTTAATTTATCACAATAACGAACTTGCAAAGTTTTGCATAAGTGGACAAGTATATGCTTCTTATAATTTTAATTCAAAAACTTCCTTATCCATAGGATTGGGTTACCAAAATACAGGTAATAAAACGAGAGAAACACAATTAACTTACGGAGACTATATTGACACAAGACGTGGATTTATTTATGGTGATTCTACAACAAAAGGAGAAAATCTTATTTTTAAATTCAACCATCACAATATTCAAATCCCAATCTTTATTAAATATAATTTCACTAGAAAATTTTATGTTCGTTCTGGTATCAGTACAATCTTTAATTTTTCAAATACTAGTACTTCAGTTTTAAGAACGGATGACGAAACAAAAAGGAATACAGATAAACAAACCTCCACTGATTATAGAACTTTAAATTTTTCTGGAAACTTAGGAATTGGTTATTCTTATTTTAAATCTTCTAAACTAGATTTATACGTACAAGCAAATCTTGAAACAACTTTTATGCAACTTGCGAAAGATGCTCCAATAAACAGAAGACCTATTTCTTTTGGGCTAATTATAGGAGCTAGGATATAATTTAATAGTTGAAAAACAAAGCTCTTAAATTTGATTAAAAATTAAATCTATTTATTAATAAAAATAGTTTTTGCAAAAAAAACGTTAAAATAAACAACTATATTGCAAATAATTAACAACAAAAACATCTTTTATATAGTTAATTACATCTATATTATTGCAACAAAAAATTACCTTATGAAAACTATCATTCTAACATTATTATTATTTACAACTGTAATTTCCATTACAGCCCAAACCACTCCTACAATAAAAAAATGGGGTTTTGGAGCAGAGGTTTTTCCTAACTCTACTTTTGAAATAATAAAAAATGATGGTTCGGTCGATCCAAATCAAGAACAGTTTTGGAATGAAACAGAAGTGGCTAAATTTTGTTTGAGTGGTCAGGTTTATGCAAGTTACAACTTAAATAAAAAATCGTCTTTATCAATTGGATTGGGCTACCAAAACACAGGTAATCAAACTAAAAATCAACAACTTAGTTTTTCGAATAATATTGATTCTAGAGGAGGTTTCACTTACGACAGTACAACCTCTTCTTCTTTCGCTACCCACGTAAAGTATAAATACAACCATCATAATATTCAAATACCTGTTTTCTATAGTTACAATATTTCAAAAAGATTTTATGCAAGAGGTGGCGTGAGTACAATTTTCAATTTTTCAAATACCATCACTCAAGTTCTTATCGATTTTAATGGAAATAAAACGCCAAGCACCAATAAAGATATGTCAACTCCCCAATTTAGAACACTTAATTTTTCTGGAAATTTAGGCTTTGGCTATACTTATTTTCAATCTTCACTTTTTAGTTTATACGCGCAAGCTAATATTGAAACTACAACTTTGCAACTAAAAAAAGGAGCACATCTCAACAGAAGACCAGTTTCTATTGGAATAATTTTAGGGGTTAGGATTTAAGTTTAACAGCTACTTATGCTTTTGTAATATTCTTGAGCATTCCTTTAAAAATAAAACCATGAAAAGGAAATACGGCATACCAATAAGCTCTTCCCAAAAGGCCTAAAGGTCTAAATGTGGCGGTTTGTATCAATTTATTGCCTTCTATTTTAAATTCTAACCAAGCCTCTCCTGGCAATTTCATTTCTGCAAACAACAGTAACCTTCCTTCTTCTTTGTTGGCATACAATACGCGCCAAAAATCTAAAGCATCTCCTGCGTGAATTGTATCGGGATTTGTTCTTCCTCTTCTTAGCCCTACTCCTCCAACTAGCTTATCAAAATAACCTCTTATTTTCCATAACCAATTGGCAGAATACCATCCCGTTTTACCACCAATACTCCATATTTTTTGGATACATTGATTTTTATCTACAAACTCTCTACTTCTTGAATCTGTAAAACATCCAAAGCTAGGAACTTCAATAAAATCATTAATATTATTGGTAAGCCCACTGCTTGCATACGCATCTTTCCAACT
>CAXIAX010000117.1:0-6699 GCA_964021785.1 uncultured Flavobacteriales bacterium | reverse complement strand
TTTAAATGAAAACGTTAATTGTAATTCCAGCAAGATCAGGTAGCAAAGGTCTGAAGAATAAAAATATATTGCCGTTAAACGGAAAGCCTTTAATTTTTTATTCTATAGATGTTGCTAGAGAGGTTTTTTCTGATGAAGAGATATTTGTATCAACAGATTCTGAGGAATATGCAACTTTAATAAAAAATGAAAGAGGATTAGATATCCCTTTTTTAAGACCAGAAGCATTAGCTTCTGATACAGCTAGTACTCAAGATGTTTTGATTCATACGTTAGCATATTTTGAAAATAATGGGAAGTCATTTGATGCTGTTTTATTATTACAACCAACTAGTCCGTTTCGAAAAAAAGAACATTTGAAAGAGGCTCTTTCAATTTTTTTAGAGAACAGAGATTGTGATTTGGTAGTGTCGGTAAAAGAAACTGATGCTAATCCATATTATGTTTTATTTGAAGAGGAAGACAAATATTTGGTAAAAAGTAAGTCTTCTAAAGTTACTAGAAGACAGGATTTACCATGTGTTTACGAACTCAATGGATCTATTTATATATTTAACGTTTCATCACTTAAAACAAAAAAAAGTGCAGAGTTTGATAAAATTATTAAATATCAAATGACAAAGAATTATTCTATAGATATTGATGATAAAATAGATTTTGAGTTTGCAAATTTCTTGTTGACAAATAATACCTTCGATTAAGTTTTAATCTTAAGTCTAAAGTTTGACTAAACTAGTTAAATCAATACATAACAAATGTTTTTTCTTGATTCTTCTTACTCTATGTTTAATTAAATTAGCATATTTGTATTAAAATAAGAATATAAATGTTGGATTTAAATAATAAATCAATACTTATAACAGGGGGTACAGGTTCTCTTGGTAAAGCATTGACAAAAAGAATATACACTCAGTTTCCAAATGTTAAACGACTAGTAATATTTTCTAGAGACGAACAGAAACAGTTTCAGATGGCGCAGGAATACCCTGCAGACAAATACAAGTCTATTCGTTTTTTTATAGGTGATGTAAGAGACAAGGAAAGATTAGTGAGAGCTATGAAGGGAATTGATTATGTGATTCATGCTGCAGCAATGAAGCATGTTCACCTAGCTGAGTATAATCCATCAGAATGCATTAAAACAAATGTAAACGGAGCTGAAAACGTAATTTATGCTTGTTTAGAGTCAGGAGTAACTGATGTAGTTGCTTTATCTACTGACAAAGCTTGTGCGCCTATCAATTTGTATGGAGCAACTAAACTTACTTCTGATAAATTATTTGTTGCGGCTAATAACATTAGCGGAAACAGTGATATCCGTTTTTCTGTAGTGAGGTATGGAAATGTAATGGGTTCTAATGGTTCTGTAATTCCATTTTTTATAAAGAAAAAGGCGGAAGGATTTTTACCAATTACTGATCCTGAAATGACTCGTTTCAATATTTCTTTGGATGGAGGTGTGGACATGGTTCTTCATGCCTTAGGTAATGCTTGGGGTGGGGAGATTTTTATTCCAAAAATTCCGTCCTATAAAATTACTGATGTAGCAACAGCTATTGCGCCAAATGTAGAGCATAGAGTGGTTGGAATAAGACCAGGAGAAAAACTTCACGAAGAAATGATTACTGCCTCGGATTCTTTCTACACCTATGATTTAGGAAAGTACTATACAATTCTTCCAACGGTCCCAAAATGGGAACTTAGTGAATTTATAGAGAAAATGGATGCCAAGAAAGTAGAGCAAGGATTTACATACAATTCTGGAGAAAATGAAGAGTGGGATACTGTAGAATCTTTGAGAGATTTGATAAAAGAACATGTAGACTCAACATTTGAAGTATAATGAAAAAAATTCCTTACGGCCGTCAACACATAGATAAAGAAGATATTGATGCAGTGGTTTCTACCTTGCAATCAGATTATCTTACGCAAGGTCCAAAAGTAAAAGAGTTTGAAGAAAAATTTGCAGAATATGTAGGTGCTAAGTACGCAGTTGCTGTGAATAATGCAACTTCAGGGCTTCATCTTTCTGTATTAACTTTAGACTTAAAAGAGGGAGAACGTGTAATAACGACTCCAATTACTTTTGCAGCTTCTGCTAATTGTGTAAGAATGGCAGGAGGAGAAGTTTGGTTTGCAGATATTAACCCAGATACATATTTGTTAGATATTAATTCGGTAAAAGAATTAATAGAATCTAAACCTAAAGGTTTTTTTAAAGGAATTATACCTGTAGATTTTGCTGGATTGCCATTGAACTTAGAAGAATTTAGAGAATTGGCAGATGAACATGATCTTTGGATTATAGAAGATGCTTGTCATGCTCCAGGCGGATATTTTGAAGACAGTAAAGGTGTGAAACAGCTATGTGGGAATGGTAATTATGCCGATATAGGTGTGTTTTCTTTTCATCCTGTAAAGCATATTGCTTGTGGGGAAGGAGGAATGTTAACTACCAATTCCGAAGAATTATATAAGAAATTGATGTTAATTCGTACTCATGGAATTACCAAAGAAAACATGAGTGAAAATCATGGAGGCTGGTATTACGAAATGAAAGAACTAGGGTTTAACTATAGATTAACCGATTTTCAATCAGCTCTAGGAATTACTCAACTGTCTAAAAATGAAAAAGGAGTAGAGAGAAGAAATGAAATCGCAAACGCATACAAAAAAGCATTTGAAGGGAAAGTAAAATTTCAATCTTTACCTATAAACACAGTAAATGCGCACCATTTATTTGTGATAGAAGTAGAGAATAGGAAAGAGCTATATGAATTTCTTCATGAGAACGGAATCTTTGCCCAAATTCATTATATTCCTGTTCATACTTTGCCTTATTACAGAGAAATTGGATATAAAGGAGCGTCACTAAAGAATGCGGAGAATTATTATTCAAATTGTATTAGTTTACCTATGTTTCCAACATTAACTAATGAGGAACAAAATTTTGTAATTGAAAAAGTAATTACATTTATAAATGGCTAATATCTGTATCATACCAGCAAGAGGGGGAAGTAAAAGAATTCCTAGAAAAAACATTAAGGTTTTTTTAGGGAAACCAATAATAGCTTATTCTATTCAAGCGGCATTAGATTCAAAACTGTTTGACGAAGTAATGGTATCTACAGATGATCCTGAAATTGCTGAAATTGCAAAGCAATATGGGGCTTCGGTTCCATTTATGAGGTCACCTAAGAATTCAGATGATTTTGCAACAACTTATGATGTGATAGAGGAAGTTATTTTGAAATACAAAAAAGAATTAAATAAAGAATTTAAAAACCTGTGTTGTTTTTATTCATGTGCGCCTTTTGTAACTGGAGAAACTTTGAGTTTGGCATATAAAGAGCTAGTAGACAATAAATTTGATACGGTTTTCCCGATAATAGCATTTAGTTTTCCAATTCAAAGAGCTTTGAGTAAAAAGGAGAGTAAAATTTCAATGATTCATGAAGAGAATTTAACGGTTCGTTCTCAAGATTTAGAAGAAAGATACCATGATGCAGGGCAGTTCTATTGGTGCAATACCAATAAATTATTGAGGGATAAAAAACTTTTAACAGCTAATACAGGAGGGATTATTATCTCAGAACTGGATGCACAAGATATCGATACAGAAACCGATTGGAAATTGGCAGAATTAAAATACCAATTAGCAATATGAAATTTCCTTCCTCTTATATATGTTTAGCTAAAAACGAATTTGAAAAAGAGAACTACAAGATAGTTCCTATTCGTTACGAAGATAGGTTGGATATAATGAAATGGCGAAACGAGCAAATGTATCATTTGAGGCAAGCAGAACCATTAACCTTAGCAAGTCAAGATAACTACTTTAATAAGACTGTTGCAACCCTTTTTGAGCAAGAAAAACCAAATCAAATTCTTTTTTCTTACCTTAGAGAAGATGTGTGTATTGGTTACGGAGGCTTGGTTCATATAAATTGGACTGATAGAAATGCAGAAATTTCTTTTATAATCAATACAAAACTTGAAGAAAAAGAATTCCATTTGCATTGGACAAACTATCTGTCATTGATAGAGAAACTTGCTTTTGAACAATTGAATTTACATAAGCTCTATGTTTATGCTTTTGATTTAAGGCCTCATTTATACGAAGTTTTAAGAGATTCCGATTATTTTAAAGATGCTACATTGAAGGAGCATTGTTGTTTTGATGATGTTTTTCTTGATGTTGTAATTCATTCGAAAATTAATTAATTAGTATGATAATAGGTGTTCTTACAAGTGGTGGATTAGGATTAGATACATTAATAAAAATGAAGCCTAGATTCAAAATTGGCTTTGTGCTTACTGATAGTAATTCTAATGAAATTATTGATTTTTGTAATGAAAATGAAATTCCTGTTTATAAAGGAAATCCTAGAAATGGAAAAGCTTACGATTTTATAAAAAACATAGAAGTAGATATTATAGCATCTATTAATTATCTTTTTCTGATTAAAAAGGATATAATACAGCACTCCAAAAAGTTGACTTTTAATATTCATGGCTCATTGTTGCCAAAATACAGGGGAAGAACACCTCATGTTTGGGCAATAATCAATAATGAAAAAGAAGCAGGTATAACCGCTCATAAAATTGATGAAGGTTGTGATACCGGAGATATTTTATCACAAATAATAGTTCAAATAGACGAGACTGATACAGGGAACACAATATTAGAAAAGTATAAACAAGAGTATTTTAATTTAGTTAAGGATGTTATTGATAGTTGTAAAAGGAATGAATTGAAATTTATAACACAAAATGAAAGTATAGCTACTTATTTTGGTAAGCGTACCCCAGAAGATGGAGCGATTGATTGGAATTGGCAAAAAGAAAGAATTAGAAATTGGGTGAGAGCTCAAGCAAATCCTTATCCAGGAGCATTTACTTTATTAGGAAGTGAAAAGATAATTATAGATAAGGTAGTAGATTCATCTTTAGGTTATAAAGATGATATGGAGAATGGTTTAATTTTGCAAGTTGAGCCAAAAATTGTTGTAAAAACTCCAAATGGAGCGCTAGAACTAAAAGAATTGAGAGAGCCGATAGAAGTACGAGTTGGAGATAAATTACTATAATAATGGAAAATAAAACATTTATAATTGCTGAATTATCAGCAAACCATAATGGAGATATAGAAGTAGCTCTTGAAACAATAAGAGCAGCTAAAAGAACAGGTGCTGATGCGATAAAGCTACAAACCTATACGGCTGATACACTTACGATTGATTGTAAAAACGATTATTTTAAAATTAATCATGGGACAGCTTGGGATGGAGAGTATTTACACGATTTATATAAACGAGCCTTTACTCCTTGGGAATGGCATGAAGAAATTTATAAAGTAGCCAAAGAAGAAGGATTAATTTGCTTTTCTTCCCCTTTTGACAATACTGCAGTTGACTTTTTGGAAGAATTAGATTCGCCAATTTATAAAATAGCCTCTTTTGAAATTCAAGATATTCCTTTAATACAATATGCAGCAAGTAAAGGTAAGCCTATGATTATATCTACAGGTATTGCAGAGATAGAAGACATAGAACTGGCTATTGAAACATGCAAAAAAGCCGGGAATAATGATATTACGATATTAAAATGTACTTCAGCCTATCCTGCAGATCCTAAAGACGCTAATTTGTTGACTATTCCTGATATAAAAGAACGTTTTGGAGTAAAAGCTGGGTTGTCTGACCATACCATGGGTATAGAAGGTAATTGAAAAACATTTTATTCTTGACAAATCTATTGGTGGTCCAGATGCTCACTTCTCTTTGGATGAAAAAGAATTTACCGAAATGGTAAAAGCTGTGCGAATGGCAGAACAAATGATGGGAAAGGTAGATTATGAAATGACTGAAAAGAAAAAGAAAAGCAGACAGTTTTCTAGATCTTTGTTTGTGGTAGAAGATGTAAAAGAAGGTGATGTCTTAACCAAAGAAAATGTGAGAAGCATTCGTCCAGGATTTGGAATGCATCCGAAGCACCTTTCAGATATTATTGGAAAAGAGTTTAAACAAAATGTAGAAAGAGGTACACCACTTTCTTTTGATTTATTGAAAAAACAATAAGTTATGTTGTTTAATTCACTAGACTTTGCAATATTTCTTCCAATAGTGTTTTTGCTGTATTGGTTTGTTTTTAAAAATAAACTAAAAGCACAAAATGCACTTATTGCTCTAGCGAGTTATGTTTTTTATGGATGGTGGGATTGGCGATTTTTATCCTTAATCTTGTTTAGTACGATTGTAGATTACACGATAGGAAGATTGCTGCTTGCTGAAAAAGAGCAGTTAAAGCGAAAAGTACTGTTGTGGATTAGTATTGCTGTAAATCTAGGTTTCCTTGGTTTCTTTAAATATTATAATTTTTTTCTAGATAATTTTATTTCAGCATTTACCTTTTTTGGTTACGAAATAAAAGGAAATTCACTCAATATTATTCTCCCTGTAGGAATTAGTTTTTATACATTTCAAACTATGAGTTATACCATAGATGTATATAGAGAGAAACTAAGGCCAACCAAAGATTTTATAGCCTTTACAGCTTTTGTCAGTTTCTTTCCTCAGTTGGTAGCAGGTCCAATTGAGCGTGCAACCAATTTATTGCCACAGTTTTACAAAGATAGAGAATTCAATTATACTCAGGCAGTAGAAGGAATGCGTCAAATTCTTTGGGGACTGTTTAAGA
>CAXIAX010000116.1:0-6802 GCA_964021785.1 uncultured Flavobacteriales bacterium | reverse complement strand
ATGTAAAACTTTAGATTCCAAATCAAGTTTGGAATGACAACTAAAAAATTTAAACATAAAAAAAGCCTCAAGTTTCCTTGAAGCTTTTTTTATCAATATTTCTTTAAAAGAAAATTAGTTCTTTTTCAACAAATCTCTAATTTCTGCTAATAAATCTTCTTGAGAAGGTCCTGCTGGTGCAGCTTCTTCTACTACTTCTTTCTTTTTCATTTTGTTGTATGCTTTAACCATCATGAACATTACAAATCCAACAATTACTAAATTGATGATAGTGTTAATCCATGCTCCATACATAATTGCGTTTTCAGCAATCGCTTCAGTAACAACTGAATCGCCATTTTTAACTTCTGCTACAGCTTCTTGCAAAATGATTTTTAAATCAGAAAAGTCAGATCCTCCTGTGAAATATCCAACAACTGGCATCACGATTAAATCAACAAATCCTTTTACAACTCCTCCAATTGCTGTTGCCATAATTACAGCCACTGCAAATTCTATCACATTTCCGCCCATGATAAAGGCCTTA
The DNA here is from genome assembly GCA_964021785.1 of uncultured Flavobacteriales bacterium. Lineage (GTDB taxonomy): Bacteria > Bacteroidota > Bacteroidia > Flavobacteriales_D > CAJJDF01 > CAJJDF01. The sequence goes on along the minus strand of CAXIAX010000116.1, from coordinate 6,276 downwards.
AATTCTTTTAACATAATTTTTTGTTTTTGGTTAATTAAAGCACAAAGATAATTAAATAGACGTACGCTTATGTTATTTATTTGTTACAAAAAATTGTGTCGTAGTATTGTCCATACCCTGCCCACACTCCTAACCCACCATTACTGATGTTGGATATTATGTTTACCGGAGCTGCAAAAGGACTCCCATTTGAAGCAATTTGTTCTTCTGCTTTTGCTATAAAATTGAACACATTTTTATCAATAGAACAAAACTTAACCACAACTGTATCTCCTACTTTATAAAAACTTCTTTCGGGAGCTTGGTCATCTGCTTTATTAGACCCTCTTGCTCTATTATAGCCAAATTCGAAAGTAGTTCCGTTCACAAATTCATCATCAAATACAGAATTAGTAGGTGGCAAAAAATCACTATCCTTCACCTCCCCTTCATTAGCTCCGTAAGTATATTTATTAATCCGCTTTGCAAACCATCTGTATTGGTTTGCTGTTGTTCCCGGCTCGGTTAAGTTTGCATACAAAAAGCCCAAAGAATCTCTATCTCCATACACCTTAAACCAAGCCGAATCTAGAGGAACTGGCACAGGAATAGTGGTAGAACTTGTATACTCTTCTCCTTTATAGTCTATAGATATAGTATAGGTTTTTCCTGCTTCTCCTGTCATTGATACATCTAAAAAACTACAAATATTAAATCCATCTAAAATTGATCGTGGTATACCTAATGACGCACTCAATTGATCTTTTTGTGCCGCAGTAAGTGACCCCGAACATAGCTTTGCCATGGTGTTAGTTGTTGTTCCGTCCGATATAGTAATTGAAGCATCACTTACATAGGAATTTGCTACAGATCTTTCATCTGTTGGGTCAAAATAACCACTCGATTTACTTAAAATTACATAGGGAAACCCATCAATCTCTATCTTTCCTTCCACTACTAATTTCTCTTCGGCTTGAGGTAAATCAATGTCTATTTCTTTTTCACAGGATGAAAAACTAAACACTAATATTGCGATAAATAAATAAGTTAATTTCTTCATTGTTAAAATTTAAAATTCCAAGTTATGGAAGGTAAAATAGGAAATAATGAAACTTGAATCGCAGCCAAATCCAATGATCCATTTGCAATTGATCCTTTATCATCAAAATAAATAAAATAGGGATTTTTACGGTTGTAAAGGTTAAAAACAGAAAAATTCCAATTGGAAGTAAATCGCTTTGGCTTTCTTTTCATTTCTCCAGTTTCTACATCCAAATATTCTTTGTAATCCTTACAATAATAGGTTGCAGATATATCGGCTCTGTGGTAAGGTGCCATTCTATAACTGTTTCTATCGGCATATTCTACCAATAAATCTCCTTCTACAAAATACTTGGAGCTAGGCAAAGTAATAGAATTTCCTGTTGCATAAACAAATACTGCCCCAAAATTCCATCTTTCATTCAGTTTATAACTTGCCGTTACCGATAAATCATGCCTTCTATCAAACTTTGCTGGGTATTCATTTCCATTGTTTAACTCATCAAATTGTCGGTTGGTTTTAGACCAAGTATAGCCAATCCAACCTGTTAATTTTCCTAAGCTTTTCTTCAAAAACAATTCGGCACCAAAAGAATACCCTTTCCCAAAAGTAAGTTGATTATCTATGTTATCATTTACACCATCACTTGGGTCTGCCCCGTCTTTAAACTCTACCAAATTTCTTAAATCTTTGTAATACAACTCTATTGAAGTTTCATACATGTTCTTTTTAAAGTTACGGAAGTAACCTAGGTTTACTTGGGTAGCTTGTTGTGGTTTAATAATATCTGTAGAAGGAATCCATAAATCTGTAGGCAATGAGTTTCCACCTACCGACACCAAATGCATGTATTGATAGTTGAGTGTAGCTCCAAACTTTACCGAAGAAAATTCATCTAAAGTATACCTTCCAGTAAGTCTTGGTTCTGGCCTAATATAGGTTTTTAGTGGCTTATTATTATCGTAACTTATTTCGTCTATTGTGTTTCCTTCACTATCCTTAATGTATCTGGTAAATGGCCCAATATGCTGAAAGAAACTTGCTCTTATTCCTATATTTATTTTCAATAATTCAGTAACCTCCCAATCGTCTAATACATACAAAGCTCCTTCGTTAGCATACAATCTTATTGCTCCTCCAAAATCAAATTCGGTATCGCCTTGTGTAGCGGTTACATTATTGGGTATAAAAGTATGATAGGTATAATTGGCTCCAAATTTTATGGTGTGCTTAGGGTTTGGGTAATAACTAAAGTCTGTTTTTAGATTCCAATCCCTAATTCCAGAATACAATCCAAACTGAAAATCATCTTGACCACCTTTGAATGTAAAATCGTATTTGCTATAAATAGCAGTTGTGTTCAAGAATAATTTATCAGAAAACAAGTGATTCCATCTAAGTGCTGCTGTTGCATTTCCCCAAGGGATTTCTACCGAAAAACCAGACTCTGACTGATTATAATTAAAAACATCTTTCCCAAAATAACCACTTAAATACAACCTATCCTTATCCGATATTTGATAATTTAGTTTAGCATTTAAATCATAAAAATAATACCCCGATCCTTTAAACGGAGAAGATTCCTTGATAAAAGGTGTTGCCAACTCCGAAATGTAAGTTCTTCTTCCTGATATCAAAAAAGAACTTTTGTTTTTTTGAATAGGCCCTTGAAGAGTTAATCGTGAAGCTATCACACCTATTCCTCCATCAGCTTGAAACTTTTTATTATTTCCATCTTTCATGGTAATGTCCAACACAGAAGATAATCTCCCTCCATAATTGGCCGGCATTCCTCCCTTTACTACATTCACGTTTTTGATAGCATCTGCATTAAAAACTGAGAAAAACCCAAACAAATGAGCCGCATTGTAAACAACTGCTTCATCCAACAAAATTAGATTTTGATCTGGACCTCCTCCTCTCACATAAAACCCTGTACTTCCTTCACCTGCAGACTGTATCCCTGGCAATAATTGTATAGATTTCAATATATCCACCTCTCCCATAAAAGCAGGAATAGTTTTCAATTGCTCAACATCCAGTTCTACAGTTCCCATTTGGGTTCCTTGCACATTTTCATCTCCTTGTTCCGCCTCTACTTTAAACTCCTTCATGAATACATCCGAAGAGGTAAGCTCTACATTAATTTTAGTGCTTTCTGTTACTTCTAGTTTCTTTTTCACCTCTTTGTAACCAACAAAAGAATAAACCGCAGTATAAGTCCCGTTAGGTATTGTAAGGGAATAGAATCCATAAACATTAGTAGAAACTCCCGTTTTTAATTCTTCAATAAAAACTGTTGCACCAATCAAATCTTCTCCTGATTGCGAGTCTTTAATAGTTCCGCTTAAGGTACTATTCTGACCAAAATTCAATAAAAAACTTAAAGTCAACAAGAAGATTAAACCTATTTTTTTCATGAAATATGAGTGATTGCTTTTACTTAAATAAAAGTACAAAAAAAAGGAGGAAACTATTTTAATAATTTCCTCCTTGCTGTTAATTAAATATTAATTATTTAGTGAATAACAATTCTCTAAACTTTGGCATTGGCCATAATTCGTCATCTACTAATATCTCTAGTTTGTTCAAGTGATAAGCAATATCGTCAAAATGACTTTTTACTGTATCGCAATAAGCAACTGCTTTCTTATAAGGATCTTCTATTTTATTAGCTTCCTTTCTGTTAGTAAGCATTTTTTCTAGTTTCATTTTCACCTCTGTCAAGTGTTCCGACAACTCTTCCAACAAGCTCAATTGAGTATAAGCCATAGATTTAACATCTTTGTCTCCAAAAATACTTTTTAATCCTGTAACGTTTTCAATTAATAGATTTTGGTATTTCACTGCTGCAGGAATAATATGGTTTTGCGCCAAATCACCTAACATTCTTCCTTCAATTTGAATTTGCATTTGATACATTTCCAATTGAATCTCTTGACGTGCGTGGTATTCTACTTCACTAAAAATTCCCATGTCTCTAAACAAATCAACATATTTCTTTTCAGACACTTTGTTCACAGCTCTTGGAGTATCTTTCATATTAGATAAACCTCTTTTTTCAGCTTCTTTTACCCATTCGTCTCCATATCCATTTCCTTCGAATCTAATTTTCTTAGAATCTTTTATCAATTGTTGAAGCTCTTTTAAGATAGCCATATCTTTCTTTTCTCCTTTTTCAATTCTTGCATCAACTACAATTTTAAATTCTTGTAATTGTTTAGCAATTATAGTATTTAAGGCAATCATTGGTGTAGCACAGTTTGCTGTAGAACCTACTGCTCTAAATTCAAACTTGTTTCCTGTAAATGCGAATGGAGAAGTTCTGTTTCTATCCGTGTTATCCAACATCAATTCTGGAATCTTTCCAATGTTCAGTTTCAAAGCCGTTTTTTCATCTGGTGTCATTGTTCCAGATTTTACGTTATTCTCCAAATCATCTAGCATTTTTGTCAATTGCTGACCAATAAATACCGAAATAATTGCTGGAGGTGCTTCGTTTGCTCCCAACCTATGATCGTTACTTGCTGTTGCAATACTAGATCTCAAGATATCAGAATAATCGTGAATTGCTTTAATTGTATTTACAAAGAAAGTTAAGAAACGAATATTTTCTTTAGGATTTTTTCCTGGTTGTAATAAGTTAACTCCAGTGTTTGTAGATAATGACCAGTTGTTATGTTTTCCAGATCCATTTAAATCTGCAAATGGTTTCTCGTGTAACAATACTCTAAAATCATGCTCTTCTGCAACTTTGTCCATTACATCCATCAACAATAAGTTGTGATCTACGGCTAAGTTAGTTTCTTCAAATATTGGTGCACATTCAAATTGATTTGGTGCAACCTCATTGTGTCTTGTTTTAACAGGAATTCCTAGTTTCAAAGATTGTTTTTCGAAATCTCTCATGAAAGAAGTAACTCTTTCAGAAATTGTTCCAAAATAATGATCATCTAATTGTTGTCCTTTTGCTGGTTTATGACCAAACAAAGCTCTACCAGTCATCATTATATCTGGACGAGCATTAAATAATGCTGCATCAATCAAGAAATATTCTTGTTCCCATCCTAAAGTAGCTTGTACTCTATTCACATTTTTATCAAAATACTGACAAACAGCTGTTGCTGCATCATCTATTTTAGATAAAGCTTTAAGTAAAGGCATTTTATTATCCAATGCTTCACCTGTATATGCAATAAAGATAGTAGGAATACATAACGTAGTTCCCATAATAAATGCTGGAGAAGAAGGATCCCAAGCAGTATAACCTCTTGCTTCAAATGTATTTCTTATTCCTCCATTTGGAAAACTAGATGCATCTGGCTCTTGTTGCACTAATAATTCTCCTCTAAATTTTTCTATAGCTCCATTTTCTGAAGTCTCAAAAAATGCATCATGTTTCTCTGCTGTTGATCCAGTTAATGGCTGAAACCAGTGTGTATAATGTGTAACTCCTCTCTGCAATGCCCATTCTTTCATTGCATTTGCAACTTGATTGGCAACTTCTCTGTCTATTCTTGTTCCATCATTTATTGATTTCTGAACGCTTTTGAATACCTCTCCTGATACATGATTTCTCATTTTATCATCAGTAAATACATCCTGAGCAAATATTTCTGAAATCTTTTCGGTAGTAATTTCAATTTTTTTTGCCTTTCTACTATTTATAGTTTCTAGTGCTTTAAACCTTCTTTGAGCCATTTTTTATTTGTTTAATTATAAATATTACACAAATGTATAATTATTTAGGGGGTGTTCCCAATTATTTTACTCTTTTTATCAACATACCCCTATTTATTTTATAGCCTGTTTCCAAAATAACATAAAATTAATACGTAGTTAACACTCAAAACCGATAATACTACAAACTAGACCTTTAAAAAACTCAAACTTACCATTAAATAATTATAACATTAAAAACCAAAAGATTATGGTTATACTTGATTAAACCAAACTACAAGTTCTATGAAAACTATAACTACTCTTTCAATCTGCATATTCTTTATTACATCTGGTTTTGGACAATCAGCCAAACTAGATGTGAATAATATTAATGTAACCATTAATCCTTCTAATGTACTGTTTCAAACCCTAGCACCCGATACAATTCCTTATTTTGAGGCATTAAAAGGTAGTGGAATGTCTACTTTGTATGCTACTTCCTTTTGGATGGCAGGAACAAGAAATTCTGATTCTGTATTAATGGGTTCTTTTCAAAGTTTCATTACACCCTGGGATACTAATAGCTTTACAAC
>CAXIAX010000115.1:0-6916 GCA_964021785.1 uncultured Flavobacteriales bacterium | reverse complement strand
TTCATTGCATATAAATAAAATAGAAATGCTGTACCGACAGTAATACCTCCACTTATGAGTAAAGGTTTTAAGAAATTAGCTTTTTCTTTAGTTTTAAAGAATTTATCTAACCCCATACCAATTGCCAGAACCAAAAATGCAGGTAGTAAGTTTACAATTGAGCTAGGCGCTCTAAATTTATTGAAGTACGGTAAGTTTTCAAATAGAAATCTATTCAGTAGTTCAAAATTCTTACCTAATGATAATAAAACTAAGAATACGAAAACTGTAATAAAAGCAACCTTGTTTTTCCAGCTTAAAAAGAATAGAGAGAAAATGAATAAAAAGATAATTCCAGCACCTAAATAAGCAGGGCCAGCTGTTGATCCCATCCCTCCATAATACAAACCAAAAATGTAATTTCCGTCTTTCTTAGGTTGAAATCTAGGGTCAGCTTGTAATGCATTTGCTAATTCATTTTTTCCAGGAATAGCTTTTCCAATCTCTTCTTTTGATGATCCACCTACTGCTCTTGGGATTAGGATTCCAAATAAGTCTTCTTTGCCAAAGCTCCAACCAGTTGCGTAATCCCAATTAAGTCCATCAATATTACTACTTGTAGAAGCTGTTTCTTGAGATGCTTCGGCCGCAAGAATAGGTTTTCCACGCATTGTATCGTCAGAGAAATCTTTGGAAGAAACGATTTGAGCAATGTTTGCAGCAGCTCCTATAGCAAAAGCTAATAACACGACAGCACTAATTTTAAAAAAATGTGGCAGCTTTTTATCCTTAATAGCAAAGATGAAATAAACAAATGCAAAGACAAAAAGGAGCATTAATAAGTAATATACCATTTGTGGATGATTTCTTAAAAATGCTATAGATACCGAAATACTTATGGCTAAAAATCCAACAAGTAATTTACCTCTAAATGCTACAATTAATCCGGAAATTAATAATGGAAAACCAGCAAGAACTTCAAGCTTGTTTCCGTGCCCTGCTTCTATCAAGACTACGTAATTAACATTATAAGTAAATGCGAGGGCAAGTATGACTCCGAGCCATGGTGAGATTCCTAAAAGTATAAAAGCCAAATAAGTTAGCAGTCCTGCTTTTATCATGTATCCCACAGGGTAAGGCAAAAACGAATGAGAAACCTCATTTAGTTGGGCCGTATAATTATATTGATGACCATTAGACAAGAATCCCCAGGGCATTCCACTAAACATAGAAGAATTCCATTGTGATTGCTCTCCTGTTTGTTTTGTATAATCAGAAGGTAGTTTTGTCCATGCAGTAGAAGAAATAGCATCATGAGCTTTTACTTTTTTTCCTTCTAGTTGCGGAGCAAAATAAACTAAATTAAAGGCTATAATTATACCTACTGCTATTAAATGTACCTTTTTAAAACCTTTTGTAATCTCTTTGAAATTCATAATTATTTTTTAATAATGCCTAAATTAAATTCGTCTTCTTTTTTTATTTCTACGTTCCATATTGTTTTTGAAAAACCAAAATGGTAACCAAAAAATTGAGTTAAAGTTGTATAAACTGATAATCCTCCAACTTTAATAGATTTGTTTTTTATGCTTGAATCAATAAATATAGCAATTATATAAATTGCAAGTAATGCCAATGGTATTATAGTCCATGGGCTTAATAAGATTGCGAAAAGTGCATACAAAACAAATACAGTTGGAAACAAAAAAGTTATTTTAAATGTCTCTGGATATAGTTTTGTAATTAAATACCTCACTTTTCCAAAATTAGAAACCTGCTTATAAAAACTTTTTATTGAGTTTCTTCTTTTGTGATAAACGTGTGCATCTGCAATAATTTTTGTTTTGTAGCCTGCCTTAAGAAAATCTATCCCAAAAATAGTATCTTCTCCAGGATGAAGTTTTGTAGTAGGAAATCCTCCCATTTTCAAGAAAGCTTCTTTCAATATTATCATATTGAAACTTCTTAACACATAATTTTTTTCGGTCTTTTTTCTGGCTCTTATTCCACCAGTGGTAAGCATAGAAGTCATAGAGTAACTAATTGCTTTTTGCATGTCATTAAAATCCGGATGAGATTCGTCTGGACCTCCATATCCTTGAATGTCCTCTGTTATTTCTGCATTAACCTTAGAAAGGTAGTCACTTGGCAATATGCAGTCACTGTCGGTAAAAATCAGGTATTTACCTTTTGATTTTTCTGCGCCTACATTTCTTCCTATACTAGGACCTTCATTCTTTTTATAAAAATATGAAACAGGAAACTTTTCATTGTACTCAGCACAAACTTCTTCTGATCTCACGTCAGATCCGTCTTCAATAACAATAAGTTCAAAATTGGTATAATCTTGTAAAGCTAGACTTTCTAGTAATTCCTTCATTTCATCAGGACGATTATATACAGGAACAATTATAGAAAATTTCATTTACAGTTTTTGATTTTATATACAAATATAACCAAGTGTAGGTTTTATACTAAAAAATCAAGCTGTAATTTATGGACGAAAACGTTATTTTATCTTAAAATCAGTTTGTCAACTTTCCCAAAACATAAAGAATCATTTCATCCACAGTTTTTTTATAGTTTTCACTGTATTGCTTTAGGTGTCTATTTGCTATGATAGCACAAATGGTTGCTGTTTTGTGTCCTAGCATCCCTCCAAGAGAATAAAGAGCAGAGGTTTCCATTTCAAAATTCATGAGTTGCAACCCATTATAATTGAAATTTGTCATTTGTTCGTTCAGGTTTTCTTGTTTGGTTTGTAATCTAAGAACTCTTCCTTGTGGACCATAAAATCCATTTCCTGTAACTGTAATCCCTGTTTTTGCTTGCTCTGCTAAAAGTTCTATAAGAGTTTCGTCTCCTTTTGCAACATAAGGTCTCACGGTTGCAATACTCCAATTTACTTGAGAAAAGAAGGCTTTTTCTATTTCTAATTCATCCGATTCGGAAAGATTTTTATAAAATCCAGCCAAACCATCAAACCCTAAACCATATTTAGAAACTACATAAGTATCTACAGGTATATCTGCCTGCAATGCTCCAGAAGTTCCAATTCTTATTATGTTTAGTGATTTTTTTTCTGATTTAATTTTTCTCGTTTTTAAATCAATATTCACTAAAGCATCCAATTCATTTACAACAATATCAATATTATCAGCTCCAATTCCTGTAGAAACGGCAGAAATTCTTTTGCCTTTGTAATAACCCGTATGCGTTACAAATTCACGGTTTTCTACAATGTGTTCAATTTCTGTAAAATGCTTAGAAATTTGTTTTACACGTCCTTGATCTCCCACCACCAATATTGTATCGGCAATTTGGTGAGGTAACAAATGCAAATGAAAAATACTTCCATCTGCATTAATTACCAATTCCGATTCTTCTAAAGCCAATTCCGACTCATTAAGACTTCCCTTCATAATGTTATTTATTAGTGTAAAATCAGTTACAAAGTAATCCGATAATCTTAGTTATCCAATGATCCAAATACTTTTTTTAGTACATCAGTAACTCTAGCAACAGGGTCTGTTCTAATTTTGTTTTCTTCTGATGCCATTAGTACAAATAAACCATCTATAGCTTTAGTTGTAACATATTGGTCTAGATCTTCGTTTACTTTTGGTTTTCCTGTAAGCATAGTAGATAAATTATATTTACTTACCAATGGACTCCAGTATTTAGTCAGTTCTACTTTCTCTATAGAGTTTTTTGCAATTGGAGAAAATGCTGTAACTAATTCTGCAGTTGTTTTTTCTTTCAAAAAGTTAGTAGCTGCACCTTCACCACCTTTCAAGATAGCAAAACCGTCAGCAATACTCATGTTTTTAATTGCATTTAAAAAAATAGGAGCAGCAGTTGCGCTAGCATCTTCAGCAGCTCTGTTCAATGTAGTTTCAAAAGTTGCTATTTGGTTTTGTAAAAGTCCTTTGTCGTCTAAGAATTGTTTTACTGCTATTGCATCTTCAGGAAAAGGAAGTCTAATTAAATTATTTCCATTAAATCCATCCAATTTTGAAGCTAAAGACGAAGAGTTGTTTATTGCTACTGTTAATGCTTCTTTTAGTCCAGAAATTACTTCAGTATTTGTTAATGAAGTTCCAGTTTCTGTTGTTGGTAATAGTATTTCTCCTGCTACTTGTTTTGCTATGTCGCAAGATAAAAGTGAAGCCATTGCTACACCAAGGATGATTGTTTTTTTCATGTTGATTGTGTTATTTTTTTTCTTTTAAAACCAAATATAGTGCCAATTTACTAATTTACTTTGGTAAACAGGTTGTCTAGAGTTAGCTCTTTGTTATTTTTTATTAAGAATTAACAGTTAATCGGACAAAAGGGCATAGGGTTATGTGTTTTGCTGACAAAATTACCTATTTAACAGTGATTTACAGTGATGGTTCTTAAATTGCAATATGTAAAGTGAATTCAAAAAATAGAAAAAAATGAATCCAGAAAAATTTACAACAAAAACTCAAGAAGCTCTGCAAGAAGGGCATAATATAGCTCAAAATAATGGGCAACAATTGATAGAAAATGGACATTTACTGAAAGGAATACTTAACGTAGATACTACAATTCTTCCTTTTATGATAAAAGAAGAAGGGATAGATACGAATAGATTCGAATCGGAAATTGATGCCATAATTCAAAGTTATCCGAAAGTATCAGGAGGTACAATTCAGTTTTCAAATGGGGTGTCGAAAACATTGGCAAATGCACAGCAATACGCCACAAAAATGCAAGATGAATTTGTAGCTCTAGATCATTTGTTATTTGCCTTGAGCGAAGCAAAAGATAGAGTTTCGGATTTGATGAAGAAACATAATTTAACAACCAAACAACTTAAAAAACACAGTATGGACTTAAGAAATGGAGATAAAGTAACTTCCCAGTCTCAGGAAGATACTTATAAATCTCTCGAAAAATATGCCAACAACTTAAATGAAATGGCAAAAACTGGGAAATTAGATCCAGTTATAGGACGAGATGAAGAAATAAGAAGAGTTCTTCAAATCTTAACAAGAAGAACAAAAAATAACCCAATATTAATAGGGGAACCAGGAGTAGGTAAAACGGCAATAGCAGAAGGAATAGCTCACAGAATTATTAGTAATGATGTTCCAGAGAACTTGCAGTCGAAACAGATTTATTCTTTGGATATGGGAGCATTGATTGCCGGAGCCAAATACAAAGGGGAGTTTGAAGAAAGATTGAAAGCGGTTGTGAAAGAAGTAACCAAAAGTGAAGGAGAGATTATTCTTTTTATTGATGAAATTCACACACTTGTAGGTGCAGGAGGAGGGCAAGGCGCAATGGATGCAGCCAATATATTGAAGCCAGCTTTGGCTCGTGGAGAACTACGCTCAATAGGAGCAACTACATTGGATGAGTACCAAAAGTATTTTGAAAAAGACAAAGCGCTTGAAAGAAGGTTTCAAAAAGTAATGGTGGATGAACCAACTACAGAAGATGCAATTTCTATCTTGAGAGGGATTAAAGAAAAATATGAAAATCACCACAAGGTGATAATCAAAGATTCTGCAATTATTGCTGCTGTAGAGTTATCTCAAAGGTATATTTCTGATAGGTTCTTGCCAGATAAAGCGATTGATTTGATTGATGAGGCTAGTTCTAAATTGAGAATGGAAATAAATTCTAAGCCCGAAGAATTGGATGAAGTGGATAGAAAAATAATGCAACTTGAAATAGAGCGAGAAGCAATAAAAAGAGAAAAAGACAAAAAGAAACTGGATCAGTTGAGTGAAGATATTGCAAACCTGAAAGAGAAATCTCAAGAATTGCGTGTGCAATGGCAAGGAGAGAAAGATGCGATTGAGAAAATTCAGAATGCGAAAGAGGAAATTGAGAACTTAAAATTTGAGGCAGAAAGAGCTGAACGAGAAGGTGATTTTGAAAAAGTTGCAGAGATTCGCTACGGAAAAATTATTCAACTTCAGAAGGAAATGGAAGAAGGGAAAATAAAACTGAATGCCATAGAAAGTAAGGTAATTAAGGAGGAAGTGGATGTTGAAGATATTGCAGATGTGGTAAGCAAGTGGACAGGAATTCCTGTAAACAAAATGATGGCAAGTGAGAGAGAGAAATTATTGCTTTTAGAATCTGTATTGGAAAATAGAGTAGTAGGACAAGAGGATGCTGTAGAAGCAGTATCGGATGCAATAAGAAGAAGTAGAGCAGGAGTGCAAGACGATAAAAAACCAATAGGTTCGTTCATTTTCTTGGGAACAACTGGGGTAGGAAAAACAGAATTGGCTAAAACACTGAGTGAGTATTTGTTTAATGACGAAAATTCAATGACTAGAATTGATATGAGTGAATATCAAGAGAAACATGCTGTTTCGCGATTGGTAGGAGCTCCTCCGGGATACGTAGGATACGAAGAAGGAGGTCAGTTGACAGAAGCTGTAAGAAGAAAACCTTATTCTGTCATCTTATTGGATGAAATAGAAAAAGCTCATCCAGATGTGTTCAATATCTTACTGCAAGTGTTGGATGATGGACGATTAACTGATAACAAAGGAAGAGTGGTGGATTTTAAAAACACTATCATTATTATGACTTCTAATATTGGTTCTCACATTATTCAAGAAAACTTTGAAGGAATAGAAGATGGAGATAAGGATGAGATTGAAAGAAAAACAAAGCTTGAAGTATTTGATTTATTGAAAAAATCGGTAAGACCAGAGTTCTTGAACAGAATTGACGAAACAATCATGTTCCATCCTTTAACGAGAGACAATGTGACTAAGATTACTAGAATTCAGTTAGAGTTATTAGCAAAAAGATTACTTAAAAATGGATTGCATATTTCTGCAACTCCAGAGGCAATTGAATGGCTAGCGCAATTAGGTTATGACCCACAATTTGGAGCAAGACCAATTAAGCGTGTGATTCAGAAAAAGGTAATGAACGAGTT
>CAXIAX010000114.1:0-6980 GCA_964021785.1 uncultured Flavobacteriales bacterium | reverse complement strand
GCAGGCATTGTAATTTTCTTTTTCATCATATCTGTAAACGCCAACATCATTTGACTTGGGTCTACAGTAAAAATTCTCTCTACAAATTCACTGTAAGCAGTGTGGTGACGCATTTCATCTCCAGCTACCATTTTACACATTTTTGCAAGGCCTTTGTTTCCGTGTTTCTTAGCAATTTCTGACACACGATTGTGCGAAATGTATGTTGCTAATTCTTGAAAACTGGTATAAATAAAATTCTTGTAAGGATCTCTGTCGGTTCCTATATCAAAACCATCAGAAATTAAATGCTGAGTCGTAATTTCTACTTCTTTCATATTTACCTTTCCAGATAAATATAAATATTTGTTCAATAAATCTCCGTGTCTGTTTTCTTCGGCAGTCCATTGTTGTACCCAAGTTGCCCATCCATTTCCTTCTACTTGGTCTACACCTTCCACATCCATCAACCAACTTTCGTAAGTAGGTAATGCTTCTTCTGTAATCATGTCACCTACTAATACCACCCAAAAATCATAAGGCATATCTTTTGCCAATTCCTGAATTTCAAGTATTTGTTCTGTAAAATTTTCATCCCTTGCATCTGGCAAAAAGTCTTGAGGTTGCCAAATTGTTTCTGGCGGAATCAAGAATTTTTGAATCAAAGAATCCACATCTTTTTCAAGGTGTTTCATTACTTCTAAGCGAACATTTTTCTGTGACATATTTTTTCTTTTTCAAGGTTACTCAAATAATATGAGGGAGTGAAATTCTACCGGGTATATTTTAAGTTGGTGAAGATAGAAATCAAATGATAAAAATGCAATTAAAAACTCCATCCATGACTTCCGGCAACAACTCCTGCAGTTGTGATTAAACTTAAGGTTAATAAGGCCCAGTGTGCTTTATGAATTACCGAAAATGTTTTTTCAGGATTCTGCTCACTGTATTTTTTAAATAACTTATGAAGAACGAGTGGTTCAAGTACATACAAGACTAAAGAAAAGAGAACCCAAACCAAAGTCATTGCATGAATCCACCAATATTTAAAATCAAAATACCTGTCCCATGCATCTAACACATACAGCATATAAAATCCCGAAATCCCTGTTAGCAGTGTTGCAATTTTTGCTTGTGTTGCAAATCTTCCTTCTATCTCTTCAAAAGTGGCAATTTGATCTTCTTTGGATTTCATTCTTCTTACTGCCGGTATAATAACCGTGGTTACCATGGCTACACCTCCAATCCAAAAAACAACTGCCAATACATGAATTACTCTAGCAAGAATAAAACCTCCCATTTAGTTTGCAATTACTTTTTCTACTCTTTCAGTTAGGTCATTTTTGGTAAGAGTCAATCTCACCACACTGTCTTTTTTTGCTTTTAAGTCGTGAGGAACGCCTGCTTGTAGTGCTATTAAATCACCTCTCCTTATGTTTTGTACTATATTGTCTACTCCAAAATTTACATCCCCTTCCACCATTTCTACCACAATTGGGAAAGATGTTTGATGTTTTTTCATTTCAGTTCCCGCTTTCATGGCGATTCTAATTTCTTTAGTAAATGAGGTTTCAAATAAAACAGTTATAACAGGCTTAGTGTCATTGTACACTATATCAGATAAGATTGAGGCGGTTTTCATAGGTTACGTGTTAATTTTAGTTTAAAAGTAACTCGTTTTTGTAGATAATTAACTGATATATATCACCTAAATAGCTGAATTAAAAGAATGCTCTTATCTGAACTGTTCCTGCATGAATCGTATTTATTCCTTCAGGTTTTCTTCCGTTATAATTTAGAGTTAGGTCCAAATTTTTGGCAACTCTTTTGTTCAATAATAATTCCCAAGTAAAATTATTTCCTTTTTTTAGTCCTTCAAGCATCTCATATTCTAAGGAAGAATTATTAGTTCCTGTATACCCAATTGCCACAAAATTGAATGAAGAAGAAATGTTTAATTTACTTACAATAGTATATTTTACTGTCGTCCCTAGTGTACTTAAAGAAGCAAAATCTCCTGCTAGTTTATTTCTTTTTTCAGAATAAGAATAAACAAAATCCCAATTGAAATTTATTCCTTTTTGAAAAGTTAGAGTAGGAGAGGTTTTCCAATAATTAAGTGAATAATTTCTGCTTGATAAATAATTAGAGGTTAATATTTTTTCTCCTTTTTCATTTTCCCATTTCACTAAAAATTGTTTTATTTTATAACGTAAATTTACGCCAAACAATTCATTTTCTCTAGAGTCAAAACCATTGGATAGTAAAGTTTTATTACTCTTGTCTTCATATTTTAATTCAACACCATATTTATACCCGGTTCGGTTAAAGAACAAGGAAGAGTAAATGTTTTTATTAAGGGAAACAAGGCCTTCGTCTTCTAAGTTGTTTGCAAAAGGATTAAGGCTAGATTCAAAACTTTCCTGGGTAGTTTCTCTGTCTATTCGATAGGCAGAAACAGATGAAATTTTAGAAACGAATTTCCAAAACCCACCTTCTTTTCCTTTCAATAATTGAGATGGATTAAGAGAAACGGATTGGCTAAATTGATTGGAATATGTTTTTACATATTCGTTACTTTGGGTAAATACACGAATAAAATTTGCTTGATCAGCAAAGGCTGCAACTTCAAATTCATTCAACTCTTTTATGCCGTTTTCATTATAATCTATCCATGCAAAAACTCCTTGTCCAGCATTTACCTCTACATACAAGAATTCCTTTTTTTGTTCCAATCCAGAACCAATGCTATAAAATGTATTAAGCTTTATAAATTGTTTCAGAAAAGAGGTATTAAAGTTTGTTTGGTTCAAGAAGGTGTTTTCAGGAGTTAATCCACTATTGGTATCTGTAGGAACTAATTTTCTGTATGCCACATTACCTTTTAGTTGAGTAAATTTATTGAAAGAAACTAAATCATAATCCAATCCTGTTTCATGAGAATAGGCACTCTGCGAAAGTGAATTGTTTTGGGCAGTTTTTTCATTTCTATACCCATAATATAAGTTTAGTTGATTTCTTTTTGCTTTGTTTTTTATGTAAATCCTTCCGTCATAAAACGAATAACTATTATCCAGTAAGCTGTCTGTCATAAATTGATTATTCTCAGTTTCATCACGGTAACCCAAAGTGAATTTATCAAAACGGTACTCCAAGTTAGATTTATGTCGGTAAAAGAGAGAACTTACTTCTGAATTAGAATTTAGTAAACTCCCTGTGTAGTTTATCAAGTACTTTTTGGTATCTAAGTTTAAAGCTAAATTGTTTTTGAATCCTCTAAATTGCTCGCCTAAATCCAGTACATCAAAATTATAATCTATGCCTCCCACACTGTCTTTTTTATATCCCAACTTTACATTGGCAAGAAACAAAGGTGTGGTAATTTCTTGAGTTCCTAAATTCCAGTTCCTGTTAAACTCTATCGCTCTAAACTTTTCTATTGGATTAAAATTTACGCTTGTAAAATCTACAAATCCACCTGCCAAAAAGCTCGAATTAGAATCTAGTTTTTTCTCATTTATTACTTCTAATTTTCCTCCTACACCATAATTTTTGTCGCTATCAAGCGAAGAAAATGTATTTGCATTGTTATTGGTAAATGCCAAATCCGATATAATGGTTAGGTTTTCTGTCGCCTTCCATATATTCTCCACCGTAAGCATTTGTTTTGTTTTGGGAGTTATCAAAAGTACTACGGGTTCATATTCCCCATTTCTAATTATTTCTCCACTCACTGTATCAGGTTTTACCCATCTGTATATTTTTCCAAAAGGCGAAAAGCCATCCAAAATATAGTTCCCCTTTCCTGTTCCCAAATTTGTAAATTGCAATCGATACAGGTTGGTATCGGTACTGTTGGAGTATTTGTAAATAGAATAACCCAAAGAATCTAATTTCTCGTAAGAAACCACATTATTGTCTTCTCCAACCAAGTTTTCTCTTTGTACAAATGCATTTTCTATGTTGTTTCCAACAGAAGCCATTAGGGCTTTTTCTTCGTCTTCTAGGTCTTGAAACAAAGGCTGGTTTTTGTGGTCCTGCTCACTATAAAAATTTATAGAAGTGAGTGAGTTTTTCTTTTTGTAAGAAACTTCTGCTTGAGCAAGCGAACGCAAATAGTTTTTGTCTGAGTACTGAAATTGCACTTCTATCCTCTTGTTTTTTGTGATCAAAAAAGAAGGAGTAAAAGTTATTTCTGCCGAGTTGTAGTCAATTACATAATCGTTTTCGGCCCCTCTTCTTAGTAAGTTTCCATCTACAAAAACTTGCTCAGTACCTGATAGTACAAGAATAAATTGCTCGTTATCTGCCCCTACTAATTTGTAAGGACCTTGGTTTCCTTCTATTCCCTGAAAAAACTGTGTAGCGTACTTTCCTCGAGAAACAGATACTCCGGCACTGGCTTGAAGCAGATTGCTATCATTTAATTCAAAAGTGTTGGAATAGAGTAAACCTTTAGATTTTTTACGGAATCTCAAATAGTGCGACTCCATGTTTTCGGTGGTAAAGTCTCCGGCAATTAATTTCCAATTGTTTTCGCTCAACTGAATAAACACATTGTCAAAATCTTGAAGTTGCTGAGTGTTTCCATCCGGTTGAATAGGGATGTTGTCATCCGTAATAGAAGCCAATAAATCGATACTTCCGCCTATTCTTCCTGATAATTGTAGGTTGAAATTAGAGTTAACACCCAAGTCTTGTGCATTCCCTAAAGAAATCCCTCGGGACAAACTCCCCGATTTATTCAAATCATCTAATCCAAATAAATCTAATTCTTGATTTGCTTTTCCATTGCTTTTAAATGGGTTTTTATAGTTAAATACAGGCTGAATTAATGAAGTGTCTTTGTTGGAATATACCTTGCTAAAATTAATAGAAAGCAATACATATTCAACCCGTAAAGTGATAGGAAGTTTTCCTTTCCAAGTTAAAGTAGAACTTATTCCATCCATCTCGTACAATGAATCTTGAATAGCCTTGCCATTGTTGAATAATCGAAAAGAGCTTGGGACAATAGAAAGTGTATCTAACAGAATAATATTCGAGTCTATCGTTATTGTTTTTGTTACTTTTTGACCAAAAGCATTAAAAACAAAAAACAATAGAAGAAACAACACTCTATATTTTTGAACAATCATCACTGTCAAAACTACGATTTACTTGACTAATTGTTGTTTTGAGGGGTGTTTTTTTCATCAAAATCAACTTTTATCAATTTATAAACAATCAATATTACATAACCCACAAAATAAAACGAAAGTTCACACGTAACTTTAAGTAAGTTTGTAGTTGTATAAATACAAAAAATAATTTTTCATGAGAATTTTAAGTTTATTACTCGTTTTATTGGTTTCTAGTCAGGCCTTTTCTCAAAAAGTAACACCTTATGAGTTGGAGAAAACCTATTGGGACGCCAGAAAAACAAACGTGAGAAGTGTGGGTTACATAAATAACAATCCTTACATGAGTTATTTTGGAACAAAGGAGGGTGAATGGTTGTTTTATCACAAGAATGGAAACCTACAAGAGAAATCTTATTTCTATAGAGGAAAATACGTGAACGAATCTTTACAATACTACGAGTCGGGAAAGATAATGATTAAAGGATTTTTCTTTTTAGGGGAAAAAGATAGTGCTTTTACTTCGTATTTTGAAAACGGAAGAATAGCCGAAGAAGGAAATTATAACAAAGGAAAAAAAACAGGAGTTTGGCAGTATTGGTATGTAGATAGCGCACTAAGAAAAGTAGCTAAATATGACAGTAATGAAACAGAAAGAATAGGTAGTTTTTGGGATAAAGAAGGAAATCAAACAATAAAAAACGGAAACGGAGAGCGAATTACTTTATATGGAAATGGAAAAGTTAAGGAGCATTTCAACTATAAAGACAGTTTGCTACATGGAGATTTTGAATTAAGAAAAGCTAGTCAAAAAATATTGATGAAGGGGCAATATTTAAATGGAGCCAAAGATGGAAATTGGAAAGAGTATTACACCTTTTTTGATCAAATAAAGACAGAAAAAACCTACCAGCAAGATAGTCTGACGGGTGAATACAAATCTTATTTTGAAAATGGCAAATTAAATATTGAAGGCAAATTTGAGAATAACAAAAAAACTGGCGATTGGAAATGGTTAGATAAAAATGGAGGCAAAGATATGGAAGGTCAGTTTATAAACGACTTACAGTCGGGCGAGTGGACGTATTACTATCCTTCGGGAAAGTTAAAAACAAAGGGAAGTTACCTTGAAGGAAAGAGAAATGGCGAGTGGATTTATAATTATAAAAATGGAAGGAAATTTAAACAAGGATCTTATAAGAACAATGTAAAAGAGGGATTGTGGGAAGTGTGGTTTGAAAACAAAAAGCTATCAACAAAAGGATCATTTAAAAACGGAAAGGAAGAGGGGCTTTGGGAGTCTTGGTATGAAAAAGGAAACAAAAAAGACGAAGGGAATTATTCTAATGGGTTGTTTGAAGGAAAATGGGTTGGATGGTATCCAAACAAGAGAAAGAGATACGAAGGGTCATGGAAAGAAAATTTTAAAACAGGAACCTGGCAATATTGGCATTCCAATGGAATATTGAAAGAAGAGGGAAAGTATAAAATTATAATTGAAAAGCGTAAAAAACTGAAGATAGAGGAGGAAATTACCAAGAGCGTGAAGCATGGTAAATGGGCAATGTATAGTCAAAATGATGGTTCGCTAATTAGCAAGGAGCAATACAAAAAAGGGAAGAAACACGGGAAGTGGACTTACTATTCTCCAGGAGGAGTGTTGGTTTCATCTAGTATGAAATATAAAAAAGGATTGTTGCACGGAGCGTTTAAATCTTACGACAGAAGTGGGAATTTAATTAGTGTGGTAAATTACAAAAAGAACGTAAAACATGGAACAATGGTCGTGTATGACGACAATGGAAATGTGGTGAAAAAGATTAAATACAAGAACGGAATTAACGTGGAGAAAAAATCTCCGAACTATGCTCCAATATAGAA
>CAXIAX010000113.1:0-7366 GCA_964021785.1 uncultured Flavobacteriales bacterium | reverse complement strand
AGCAATTTCTTGTACTTCACTCTTGTTGGTACTTTATTACCCAAACGTTTGATTTTGTTTTCTTCATACTCTTCGTAAGTTCCTTCAAAGTAGTAAACCTCAGAGTCGTTTTCGAAAGCAAGAATATGCGTACAAATTCTTTCTAAAAACCATCTATCGTGAGAAATAATAACTGCACATCCTGCAAAGTTAAGAATCCCTTCCTCTAGTGCTCTCAGTGTGTTTACATCCAAATCATTGGTAGGCTCATCCAGCAACAATACGTTTGCTTCTGTTTTAAGAGTCATTGCCAAGTGCAATCTGTTTCTTTCTCCTCCTGATAGTACTTTTATTTTTTTACTTTGAGAATTACCTCCAAAATTAAATCTTGAAATGTACGATCTAGCATTTATTTTTTCTCCTCCAATCTCAATATTATCAGCTCCTCCAGAAACTACTTCATAAACCGTTTTTTCAGGATCCATGTCTTTGTGTTTTTGATCCACATAACCAATCTTCACTGTCTCCCCTACTTTAAATTCTCCCGAATCTGGAGTATCTTCTCCCATTATCATACGGAACATAGTAGTCTTCCCTGCACCATTTGGCCCAATAATTCCTACGATTCCTGCTGGTGGTAATTTGAAATTCAAATTATCGTACAATACTTTGTCTCCAAATGCTTTGGCTACATTAGTTGCCTCAATTACTTCTTTCCCTAATCTAGGTCCATTAGGAATTGGAATCTCCAATGTTTCTTCTTTTTCAGCAGATTTTTGCCCCAACATTTGTTCGTAATTGGCGATACGAGCTTTATTTTTCGCTCTTCTTCCTTTAGGATTTTGATTCACCCATTCCAACTCTCTTTGTAAATGCTTTTGTCTTTTACTTTCGTTTTTCTCTTCTTGTTGTAATCTTTTCAATTTTTGATCCATCCAAGATGAGTAATTCCCTTTCCAAGGAATTCCTTTTCCTCTATCCAATTCTAATATCCATCCTGCAATATTATCTAAGAAAAATCTATCGTGAGTTACAGCAATTACCGTTCCTGCATATTGTTGTAAATGTTGCTCCAACCATTGTACAGACTCTGTATCCAAGTGATTGGTAGGCTCATCTAACAATAATACATCTGGGTTTTGTAACAACAGTCTACACAATGCAACTCTTCTCAACTCCCCTCCAGATAAATTCTCTACCGAAGTATCTCCTTCTGGAGTTCTTAAAGCTCCCATTGCCATTTCTAATTTGCTATCAATATCCCAAGCATCCAAATGGTCTATTTGTTCCTGAACTTTTCCTTGTCTTTCTATCAAGTCATTCATTTTATCAGGATCATTCATGATCTCTTCGTCCATGAATTTATTGTTTATCTCTTCGTACTCTGCCAGGATATCCATAGTAGATTGAACACCTTCTTGTACAATTTCCTTAACCGTTTTTGTAGGGTCTAATTGTGGTTCTTGTGGTAAATATCCTACCGTATAACCGTCTTGAAAAACTACTTCCCCTTGGTAATCTTTGTCCAATCCTGCTATAATTTTCATTACAGTAGATTTTCCAGATCCATTCAGTCCAAGAATACCAATTTTGGCTCCGTAGAAAAATGAAAGGTAAATATCTTTCAGTATATGTTGTCCAGATGGAGTGGTTTTATTCACTCGATCCATTGAAAATATTATTTTTTTATCGTCTGACATTTTTGTTTAGTAATTAGTCGTTTATAAATAGTCTTTATTCCTTAGATTTTAGTCTTGAGTCATAAAGAATACTAAGGTAATGAAGTTGTGATTGAAATGAAAATTAAGGAAAGATTATTGTTAAATTTATACAAAACAGATTCTATCCTACTCCAATTATTTATCTTAGGAGTATGACAAGCTTCTCCAAAATATTTTCTATCCTGTTTTTTCTAACCCAATTCTGTGTTTCTGGCTTTTCTCAAGATAAAACCTCAACAAAACAAGAACACATTCTCATTGCTATTGAAGATAGCTTAAGAGGGAAATCCTTTTTTGGAGAGGATTCTACCTGGTTAAATTTGCAACTTCAATTGCATAACGAACCTCTAAAAAAAGAGAACATCAAATATAAATTAGTGAAAATTGGTAAACGAAATTTTACCGAAGGTCCTCATGCCTCTCTTCCAGATACAAAAAGAAAACCCGTGATAAGTCACAAATATGGCGATTCAGCATTTTTAGTTTTTGGTCAAAAATTCTACACTTACATTGGTAATTCTTCTTGGGGTTATTATCCCGAATATCATTTAGTAAGATTATATCCCGCTCCACTTCTTGAGTTTAAGATTCCAGAACCAAACACTTGCGAACACGGTTGGGATATGCGAAGAGGACAGGCTTGTTACCAATGTTTGCACAATTATAGAATAAAAAACGACTCTAGTTATAGAGCAAACGACTCAATAAAAAAAATAATCTCTTACCCTCAAATGATAGACTGTAATCATGGTCATATTTGTTGCCAGGCTCAATGCCCTTGTTGTCCAAAAAACAGCCCAATTCAATATAAACCTCAACCTTCTCCTAAAAAATAATCGACAAAAAAAATCCTCTTTATTGCTAAAGAGGATTTATAATTAATTATTTAAAGATTTACTATTGAATAATAAGTTTCATATTCTTTTGTCCCAATTCATTTCTTAGTCTTACCATATAAACTCCTTTGGCAAACGATTGTGTATTTATAGTTACATATTCTTTACCTATAGATGTTACAGAAAAAATTACTTTCCCTTTGATGTCAATTAATTCAATTGTATTGTTTTGTTGCTTGTTATTCAACTGAATATTTACTAAATCAGATGTTGGATTTGGGAACAAATTGAAATTTACTAATTCCAACCCTTTTTTTATCCCAAGAGTCCCAGCTTTTATTACTGTAAGACTAAAACTTTTCCTCAGTATTCCTGCAGTATCGATAGTGATTGAATCGCAATAAAAATTTGTACAACCCACTATTGGGTCATTAATTCTTAAACACACATAATAGCTCCCACTAGATAAATAAGTATGTGTAGGATATTGAAGCATTGAACTATCACCATCTCCAAAATACCAAGTATAAGTTATTGTACCATAACCAAAAGAAGAATCTTGTAAAATTACTTGCCCAGGTGTAGTTTGTGTTGGAACAAAATATGCCATACAATTAGTATCCACAAATACACAAGTTGATGTATCTACGCAACCATTTTTAGTAACTTCAACTGAATAAAGTGTGTTATTTGGCCTTGGAGAATAACTTTGATTGGTTGCTCCAGGAATTGCCGAAATGGTTGAAGGTGAAGTACAATCCTGTAACCATTGGTAGCTCGCTCCATTTACAGCAGAATATATAGTACGGCCGTATTGATAAACCGAATCCAATTGTACCGAAGGATTTACCGTTAAATTAATTTGAAAGAAAGAATCGCAAGTAGGAGTTATTGCTATCGTATCATTATAAACTCCACTGGTTGTATACGTTCTTCCTGATGGACTCATGAAAACACCTCCACAAATAGTATCTGTAATTGTATCATAAACATCAGTACAAGAACATACGCTTGGCAGTTTGAATGTGATACTTAGGTAATAAACAGTATCGCAAGAGGAAGAAACCATAGGAACAGTATCTGTATAAAACCCAGTAGTGGTAATTATATTCCCAGAAGGAGTGATATAATTTGGTGGACAAACCGTATCGTGAATTGTTATATTCACATCTGTACAAGGACATGCAGCCCCTGTGTTAAATGTTAAATCAAATTGAAAAATTGTATCGCATCCTGGAGCAGATAATGTATCGTAATAAATACCGGTTGATGTAAATATTTTTCCTGAAAAACTAGAATAGGTACTGTTACAAGTGGAATCTGTTATAGTATCGTTATAATAACAGTTACAAATACTTGGAGTATTGAACACTAAGTTTAATTGTGTGATTCCAAAACAAGAAGCTCCATTGGTTATTGTGTCGTAATAAACTCCATTTACTGAATAATATTTTCCAGACCCACCAATATAAGGAGGGCAAATTGTATCGAAAATAGTGTCATTAATCAATCCACATTGTACAGACAATTGTAAAGAAGAACCAATAGTAACAGAGTCACAAAATCGATTTGAACCAAAATTAGATGAATCAACAATTTCTAGACACACATTATAATTTCCAGCAGAACTGTAGGTATGAGATGGATATTTTTGGGTAGAAGAATCACCATCTCCAAAGTACCATTTGTAACTCAATCCAGCCAAACCAAAAGAAGAATCACCTAGCACAGTTCCACTGCTTGTTGAGCTAATTATAATAAATTTAGCCATATTATTAGAATCAATAAATATACAAGATGATGTATCTGTGCAGCCTGAACCTGAAATTACAACTGCAAACTCTGTTGCAAAAGATGATGGTAAATATGTTTGATTAGTCGCCCCAGGAATTGCTGACCATCCACTCCCTAAGAAACAGTCTTTATACCATTGGTAATTATGTCCTGAAACTCCTGCATTCATTTCATGCCCATTTAAATAAACAGAATCATTAAGTCCTCCAGAAACATTAAAAGTTAAATTCAAGTAGGAATACCTGAAACACAATGCAGAAAGAACTGTAGTGTCATTATAAACACCAGAAGTAGAATAAATTTTTCCAGATGGCCCTACATAAGTTGCATTACAAGTAGTATCTGAAATTGTATCATAAACTGTAATACAATTACAGTTACAATTATGACTTCCTAAACTGGAAAAAGTATTTGCTGGAAGCGAATCCCATTCCAATCTTGGATCATAAATATCAATTGCATTCGTATCTCCTTCTAAAATAGCAAACTTACGAACCAAGGTATGATCTTTTGTCCATGCTAAAGAATCTCCAGAGACAGATATCAATGGCCAACCATAAGCTATACTATTACTTGACGCAACATTAAATGTACTTGGATCCTCTCCTATTCTCCCAATAATATCAATTGCTTTCTCAGGAGAAACAGAAGTTTTAAAAAGAACAACCCCATCATTCCCATTAAAATACATAAAGTTATTTATATTATAATTTGAATCGACTAAAGTATCTGCCTTTGTTTGCAAAGCAGTATCGATTGGAAATTCTTGTCCAGTTCCTAGTGGATCTGTTTTATTTATTACAACAACATAAGTTTGGTATGCTCCAATAATTCCTGCAAGAGGTAATCTTTTATTTGAACTTGCAATTGTAGACCCATTAGAATATCTTCTTAATTCATAATTTGCTAGATTAATAGGGGAATTTGTAGGGTTAAATAATTCTATAGCTTTATTATTTGACCATCCTTCTACATACTCTGATATGAACAAATCATTACACTGTGATTTTCCTAAAAAACTGATTGATATCAGTAACGTAAAAAATAATATTTTCTTCATTTTGTGGTTAGTTTTACTTTTTGAATATAAGCAAAACTAACCCAAACAAATTGATTTACATAATTCTACCGTTACATATTTTCTAAATACTCCAATACCTTACCGTCAGTTTCTACTGATTTGGCTTTGTTATAAACAGTATTTATTTTATCAATTTCTGTTTTATAATCGTTAATTTCTCTTTCTATTGTTGCGACCTTCATTGCATCTTTTACCGTACTCAATTCTGTATTTAATTCACTAATTCTATTTGTCATTCTAGTTTTTGCTCCTATCAATCCTTGGTAACCTCCCATTTTCATCCACCAGGCAGATGATGTAGAAATTACATCTCCATACACTGCGTAAGAATCAGAAATGTCTTTCTCGTCCAATCTTCCCAAAAAGCTTGAATATTGATTTAACAATCCGTATTTCGTAAAACCTCCTGAGTTTGAAATTGCATTCTTAAAGAAATCATGATTTTCTTTGGTTCCGTGATCTGCATATAAACTAGCCAAAACTGAACTTACCGAACTACTTTTTTCATTCTCCAATCCTTTGGCAACTTCCATTGCTTTTTCTGGATTAGAATTTGCTAAAGCTCCTAGCGAAATTCCCATTACAGTATACGAACTATCTTTTAATCCTTCTGTCAATAAATTTTCGTGTCCTGCATCTTCACCAAAATATCCTTCTAGGTTTTTGTAAGCATTTGCTCTTACAGATGATGCTTTGTGCTTTGTCAATTCTATTAATTTAGCTTTTAATTTTACAGGTTGTTGTTTTGCCACTTCCGACAATCTTCCCATTCCCATATTAATAAAATCTTTATGGGGTTGATCCATCAAATTAAAAACGGCATTCACAAAAGATTCGTCCTTGCTTTTGTATGTCTTTTCTAAGGCTTCTTTTTTATCCAAATAAAGAGGTGCATTATTCAATTGGTACATCCATTGCTCCATTGGCTTTTCTTCTGTCTTCTTACTCAGAATCACTTTATCTGCATCTATATTTACCAATAATGGTTTTTCTGTAAAAAATTCAAAAGATTGATTTGTTTTAGTAACCGTTATATTTTTTCTTTCTATCCCAGCAGCAGTGTATACATCAATCCCAATTGGTAATTGAAACACAGGAAATTTTTCTAAATCTTGTTTTTGCTCTACAGTTACAGTCAGTTTCTTTGTTACCTCATCATAAGTTTGAGAATAATTAAGAGTTGGATGTCCTTTATCAAAATACCATTGATTGAAAAACCAGTTCATGTCTTCTCCAGTTATTTCTTCAAAAGAAAGTCTTAAGTCGTGTGCTTCTCCTGTCCCAAATCTTTTCTTATCCAAATAATGTTTCAATGACAAAAAGAAAGCTTCGTCTCCTACATAGTTTCTCAACATATGTAAAATTCTTCCTCCTTTGTTGTAAGAAGTCCCATCAAACATTTCCATTTCGTTTTCGTAATCAAAATATACCAAATCGTGGTAACCACTTTGACCCGAAGAAAGGAAATAACCTCTCATTTCTCCAAATGCATTTCTGTCTGCAATTACTTTTCCGTGCTCATATTCATCCCATAAATATTGACTGTAGTTTGCAAAGGATTCATTTACCGTAAGGTTTGACCAAGACTCACACGTTACCAAATCACCAAACCAATGGTGAAACAATTCGTGTGCAATAATCGATTCGTTATCCGAATCTAATAATTCTCTATCCGTTTGATACAAGAAATCTCCGTGAATTACTGCAGTAGTATTTTCCATGGCTCCCGACACGTAATCTCTCACCACAATTTGATTGTATTTGTCCCAAGCATATTCTACTCCCAGTTTATCAGAAAAGAACTGAATCATTTTTGGAGTTTTTCCAAAAATTGCTTTTGCATAAGGTGTGTATTCTGGCTCTGTGTAATAATTCACTTCCATTTTTCTCCCATCAGGACGAGTCCAAGAATCTTTTGTGATGTCAAATTCTCCCACAGCCATCATAAATAAATA
>CAXIAX010000112.1:0-7428 GCA_964021785.1 uncultured Flavobacteriales bacterium | reverse complement strand
TTAGTTTTTTGCCAAATAATCTGCAACTCCATCAAAAGAAGCTTTCATTCCTTCTTTTCCTTCAGTCCAGTTTGCTGGGCAAACTTCTCCATTTTCTTCTACAAATTGTAATGCATCTACCATTCTGATAGCTTCATCTACATTTCTTCCTAATGGTAAATCATTTACCAATTGGTGACGAACAACTCCTGCTTTGTCAATCAAGAACAAACCTCTGTAAGCAATCATATCTCCTGAAGCAACTAAAGCTCCTTCTTCGTTATAATCGTATTCACCTACTAATACTCCGTAAGCATCAGAAATTGTTTTGTTTGTATCGGCTACGATTGGGTATTTGATTCCTTTAATCCCTCCGTGATTTTTTTCTACTTGAGCCCATCCCCAGTGAGATTCTTCTGTATCTGTTGAACAAGCAACAACTTTTACTCCTCTTTTTTCAAATTCAGCCATTTTATCTTGAAATGCGTGCAATTCTGATGGGCATACAAATGTGAAATCTTTTGGGTAAAAGAAAAAGATAACTTCGTTCTTTCCAATGAATTGGTCCAATGAATAATCTTGAGCGATATCGTTTCCGTTAATTAATGCTGGTGCGCTAAATGAAGGCGCCTTTTTTCCTACTAATACTGACATATTTTATATTTTTTGAATGTTATTTTTAATGATTCAAAATTACAAAATATATCTCAAACAAGTCACTATTTTGAGTTGATAATTGTCATAAAAAAAGTTAATCACAAGCTATCGGTTTCAATCCAATTTTCTTCCTGTTTTCAGATACAGTCCTCTTCTTTTCTTCGGCCAAAGATTTATAATTTTCGCAACCATTAAAATTTTCATAATAAATAGGCTTCGCACCAAAATTGGTTCTGTGCCTATCAATTATCCAAGAATAGAAACCAGGCGAAATTTCTTTTTGTTTTAATGCAGAATCTAAAATTGGCTGGAGAGTTTTATTCAAAGTATCAGAATCGAAATGTAAAAACAATACACAAGCATTATCATGCGATTCAAACCCAACTTTTGATTCAGAAGGAAATCCGAAATTTTTAATGAGATTTAATAAATAATAAATATTTGATGAATCAACAGCTGTCCATCTATCCATAAATATTTTAGATTTTTTGTAAATTAAATCTTCTTTATTTAAAGTCGAATCATTTTTATATTTAAAATATTCTTTAAAAAGCCTCGAATATTTATCACTTCTAATTTCTTGATCAACTATAGCCAAACTATCAATTTGAGCAGAATAATAAGAATTTATAATTTCTGCTTTCTTTTCTTGAGAAAAACTCAATACAACTATTAAAATAAGAATTGTTAAAACAAGAAATTTTCTATAAAACATAAATTATTTAAAATATATAATTCGCAGTAAGTGAAACGAATCCTTTATCATAATAGAAACCAAAATCATTCTCCTTTTCACTTTTGGATATATTTGTATCAAAGAAAATAGTGCGAGTATTTGAAAAACTTTTAGAAAAGGGAATTCTAAATTCAGTGTTAATGCTAAAATTATCCATTATTTTAAATTCTAAACCTACAGTTGGCATTAATCCAACATTATAGATTGTTCTATTTTGATTTTCATTATAAAATCCCCAACCTCCTCCAATAAAATCTAAATCAGCATAATATCTGCTTCCAAATAAATCTAAAGCTCCGTAAAGCGAAATGAATTTAAAACTAACTATAGATTTTTCAATTCCGAATTTTAACAAAAATTCATTTGTTTTTCCACCAATTGAAACTGCGTCATAACCTCTAAACTCATTGATATCATAAGTATCAAAATAATACTCCATCCCTGCTCTCAGAGTAAAAGTTTTAAATCTTCTTTTAACAATTACACCATTTCCGTATCTCAACTTCCCTTCATTTAATACATTATTACCAAATGAAATTAAATTAACACCAACTGCCCATTTACTCTCATTGTCATCTTTTGCATTTTGTCCTGAGACCAATAAAGAAGTAAATAATAGAAACATCAAAAAAAGCGACTTTTTCATAATTGTAAAGCTTTAGTATTCTTGAATATACATATAAAATCTCATTTTTATTAAAACGATATAAATAAAAAGTGATGCCTAACAACTTCTAGTTGTTTAATTATTAGACAAATAAAACGCTTATCGCTAAATCTACATTGTCCCCATATTTGTTTTCTGTCCTCTTTTTCCATCACATTTTTTTGGACCTTTTGCTGATGCACAACTCATCCCTACTATAAATAAGGCTAATAATCCTATGGCTGCTATGGTTGATTTTTTCGTTTTCATAATTCAAGTTTTGAAGTTTTCTTATAGTATTACGTGATTTTCATCTAAAAAGTATCAATTATTAACTAAATTGGTTGAAAAATACAACAATTATGGATTTCAATGCAATTGCAACAAAAGCACAAACTTCTCCTTTTACTCTTTGGAAACTGAATTTTGGTTTGTTTCGTTTTGTTCCTTTCAATAAACCACATGGGATTAAAATAAAAGAACTGACAGATGATTCTGTTACTTCTATTATTCCCAAAAAGAAAGCAAATTTCAATCACATAAAAGGAATTCACGCCTGTGGATTAGCAACTTGTGCTGAGTTTTGTACTGGACTCATGCTATTGAGAAAACTAGGAATGAAAGAATATCGATTGATTATGGAATCGCTAGATATTAAATTTCATTACCAAGCCAAAAGTGATGTAACCGCTTTTTTTGAAGTAACTGACGAAGATGTAAAAACAATAAAAAAAGCTTTAGAAACTGAAGATTCTACTTACAAGAAGTGCGAAGTAAAACTGCACGACAAAGAAGGAAATCACATTGCTACTTGTGTTACGAATTGGCAAATTAAAGATTGGAAGAAAGTTAGAACTAAGGTTTAATTTCAACAATATGCCATTCTCGATAGTTCTACTGAGTTTATCGAAGTGCTAAATAATCTCCTTTTTAGTCGATTATTTCACTCGAAGTGACAAAACAAATATTCTCTTTAATTTACAATCTTGTCAGTTCGAGTGATTGAAAATATGGGAATATTTTCAATTGTATCGAGAACCAAAACGTGTCATGCTGTTTCGATAGCTATCGGAATTCATTCAGTATCTCGCAAAGAATATTTCACAGTAATTACTCCAGTAATATTTCAAAGAATAAAGATTCTGAAATAAATTAAGAATGATTTTTGAAGGGAATTTATCTATTACTCTACAAAAATCATCAACCTTTCCCTTTTCACATTTCCTCTTTCATCCGTAACTTCTACTTCCAGGTTGTGTGTTCCTTTGCTTAATCCTTCCTTTTCTGACAATGAAACAACCAGCTTTCTTCTCTTGCGTTTGTAACTAGCCAAAACCCATTCCCCATCAATTGATGCCGAATAAGATTTTATCCCAGATAAATTATCTCCTATCTTGAAACTGATTGTACTGTTCGATTTTAATGCTTCTAAATCTTGATTTCCCTCCAAGATTACAACAGGCATTGTTGTATCTAGCGTTATTGCAAATTTTCCAAACTCTCTTACACGAGCAGTTACAAACCCCTTTTCGTAATCTCCTCCTTTGTCCGATATTCTTCCTTTATCATCTACAGTTACAATTAACAGCTTAGGCAATAAGCTTGAATCTAGATTTTGATTGGGAGCAATAGATAATTTATAATACTGATGCACTCCCACATAATTCACTGCCAATTGATGAATGTCCGATAAATAATTTGAATCTTTTATCACTCCATAATTAAAACATAAATCTTCATACAAGGTATTTTCTGCCATCAATAAATAAAAACCTGTAGTATCAAAATGGTTGGATTCATTGTATTTGAAAGTTTTCATACAAATTTCACCTCCAGCATATTTGCTAAGTTTTTCTGTATCATCCCCTTTTATATTAAAAGATAACGAGGAAGTATTCCCTACAAAATCCTTAGCCGTATAACTCAATTTATATACCGAATCATTTTCCACATACACAAAACCATTATCCACATATTCGTAAATATCTAGCCTATTATTTCCTTTCATAAAAGATTTGTGATAAGTCTGATTGTTTCGTTTGTGCCTTAAATAATCTACGTGATGATTTACATATCTATTGGTAGAAAAATCCAACTTTTCCATTTTATGCGAAAATCTAGATTCATTATTTACTTTAAAATCTAAACTATACAATCCACAAATATTTCTTGCATTTAACCTGTCGGTAGAATGAAGTGCAAAACCTACGTTACCATATCCAGTGATTTCTTGATTAATGTAATAATTCCCTGCTTTATTCTTTTTCACAGGCACAATTTTGTCGTTATGCTTTCCATTCACCAAGGAATTATCATCCAAAGGAAAAACCTTAAGGTTATTAATCATTGGTTTTTTAGAATCGGAAATTTTATAGCCAAACAACAATGGGTTCATTGGATTTTCAGAATCAGTTTCTCTAATTTCGAAATGAAGATGAGGAGCAGAAGAACTACCCGAGTTTCCGCTAAGCGCTACAATTTGTCCTTTATTCACTACCAATTCACCAGAATCTAAATAAATATTAAATGTTTCTTGTTGAACCGAGTATTGGTGATTTTTAGCGTAATCAAAAATTGGATTTTTGAATTTAGATAAATGTGCATACACACTCGTATATCCATTTGGATGAGTAATATAAAGAGCTCTTCCGTATCCATAATGAGAAAATGCAATGCGAGAAACATAGCCATCTTCTACAGAGTAAATGTTCTTTCCTTCTACTCCCATAGTCTTAAAATCCATTCCTGTATGAAAATGATTGGTACGAACTTCTCCAAAATTTCCTGCTACGATTAACGGAATATCTAGAGGTGATCTAAAATTTGTACTATCTGGCTTGGCTTGCGCAGTTAATACACTTAAATTAAATAACTGACATACAAATATAAAAGTCCCTAAACTGTGTTTCATCTTTCTCATAGAACAAAAATAGAGAAACGTGAGTTTTTATTGCGAAAACAAAAAAAAGTTATCCACTTTTGATTTTGGACAAAAAGGAAATAAAATTAGTGTGATTGAATTAAGATTCGTATTTTCGTAAAAATCTCTTGGATAAAAGAAGAAATGAGTATTGAACTGGAAAAAATAAATTTAATTTCGGAAAAAGTCACTGTTTTGATTGATTTAAAAAATCAACAGGACAATGAAATCGAAAGACTTAAAGAGGAGTTAAAAACTTTGAAAGAAGAAAGATTTACCCTTGCAAGCCTCAACTCTAACCTTGAAAAAGAGATAGTATTATTAAAAACAATTGATAGAACTTCAACTAACACAAGTGACAAATTAGATGAAGTAAAAATCAGTGGAATGATTAAAGAGATTGAGGAATGCCTTGCATTGCTCAAGAGTTAAATATATAGTTTTTTGAATGAGTCAAAAGAACATTAAAATAAAAATTGGAGACCGAGTTTACCCACTTACAATTAGTGAAAGTGAGGAAAATGGAGTACAATCTTCTGTGCAACAAATAGAAGAAAACATCCTTAAACTAAAGAAGCAATACAATATTAATGACTCTCAAGATTTACTTGCTATGACTTGCTTAGAGTTTGCAACAAAAATTCAAAACACACCGACTAAAACAGTTTCGCCTACCCCAGACAACTCTCCTAAACTGGATAGTATTCTAGAATTACTAAACGAAGCTATCTCTTAAAATCACAACACTATAATCTATTCTTTTGTTTTATTTGTTTAACTAAATAAAATTAAAAAAAATGGGACCACTAGGAATACTAATTGGAGCTATAATAGGGCTTATAATTGGTGGAGTTGCAGTATTTATTTTCTCGAAAGGACTTCTTAAAAAAGAAAAAGAAGGAATGTTGAAAGAGGTAAAACTGAAACAAGAATCGATCAAACAAGAAAAAATCTTACAAGCAAAAGAAAAGTTTCTTGCCTTGAAAGAAAAGCATGAAAACTCTGTAAACGATAAGAACAGAAAAATGCAATCTGCAGAAGACAGAATTAAAAGTAAAGAGAAACAAATTTCTCAGAAACTAGAACAAACTTCGAAAAAAGAAAAAGACTTAGATAGATTAAAGAAAGATCTTGCGAGCCAACTAGAAGTTATTACAATAAAAAGAGAAGACATCTCTAAAAAGCACGAAAAGCAAGTTGCTGAATTAGAAAAACTTTCTGGTTATAGCAAAGAAGATGCTAAAGCACAATTGATACAATCGCTTAAAGACGAAGCCAAAACTGATGCTATGGCTTATATCAAGAATATTGCTGATGAAGCTAAACTTTCGGCAAATCAAGAAGCGAAGAAAATCGTAATCCAGTCTATACAAAGAGTTGCTACAGAAAAAGCTGTAGAGAATTCAGTATCTATTTTCAACATCCCAAGTGATGAAGTAAAAGGAAGAATTATTGGAAGAGAAGGAAGAAACATTAGAGCTTTGGAAGCTGCAACAGGAGTAGAAATCATTGTAGATGATACACCTGAAGCAATTATCCTTTCTTGTTTTGATCCTATTAGAAGAGAGATTGCAAGACTTGCACTTCACCAATTGGTATCGGATGGAAGAATTCACCCTGCAAGAATTGAGGAAGTAGTTAAGAAAACTAAAAAATCTTTGGATGATGAGATCATTGATACAGGAAAGAAAACTTGTATTGATTTAGGAATTCACGGATTGCACCCAGAATTAATAAAATTGGTAGGAAGAATGAAATACCGTTCTTCTTATGGACAAAACTTACTGCAACACTCGAGAGAAGTTGCTAACCTTTGTGCTACAATGGCAAGCGAATTAGGATTGAACCCTAAGACAGCTAAGAGAGCAGGATTACTTCACGATATAGGAAAAGTACCAGAAGATGAACCAGAATTGCCTCACGCAATCCTAGGAGCTAAATGGGCCGAGAAATACGGAGAGAAACCAGATGTTGTAAATGCAATTGGAGCTCACCATGATGAAATGGAAATGACTACTTTGTATTCTCCAATCATCCAGGTTTGTGATGCTATCTCTGGAGCAAGACCAGGAGCAAGAAGAGAGGTTGTAGAATCTTACATTCAAAGAATAAAAGACCTAGAAAGAACTGCACTTGATTTTGATGGTGTGAATACTGCCTTTGCTATTCAAGCTGGTAGAGAAGTTCGTGTGATGGTAGAAAGTGCAAAAGTATCTGACAAACGTGCAGATGAATTAGCATTTGAAATCTCACAAAAGATTCAAACTGATATGACTTACCCAGGACAAGTAAAAGTTACTGTGATTAGAGAAAAAAGATCAGTAGGGATTGCAAAATAAATCTTAAGTAAAAAAGTTAAAGCCTCAATAATTTTCGATTATTGAGGCTTTTTTTTTGTTTATTTTATTTTATTTTGAATCTTATGGATATGAGAAAATTACTAATTGGACTAATCCTATTGAGGAAATTCTTTTTTGCACAAAACCAGAA
>CAXIAX010000111.1:0-7436 GCA_964021785.1 uncultured Flavobacteriales bacterium | reverse complement strand
GGAAACACCTACACTTCCTCTAATAACTCAGCTACTCATACGCTTACAAACAGCAAAGGATGTGATTCGATTATTACACTTGATCTAACGATTAACACAGCCACATTCTCTAATTTAAATATTTCAAGCATGAATGTTTATACCTCACCCAGTGGCAATACATATTCATTTTCAGGAAATTACATTGACACCATTACCAATTCAAAAGGTTGTGACAGTATTATTTCAATTTCGTTAACAATATCTGTAACGAGTCTTGATGAGAATCAAATAAATTTAATAAAAATATACCCGAACCCCACTTCTGAAACCATATCCATTTTCATAACCAATGATAATATTATTGGCAGTACAATTACTATCTATGATCAATCAGGAAAAATTGTAATGAAGAACATACTAAAAAATAAAAAAACAAAATTTGATTTAAGCAATTTAGCTAGCGGGATATATTACATAAAAGTGGGGGACAACTTTTCGAAAAAAATCATCAAACAATAATTAATTTCATTACTTATTTTAAGAATTCAATTTTAAATAAATATCTAATCAGACAATTTGTAAATTGAAAAAATATACAGACAACAAAAAAGGCTTGAAGATTACTTCAAGCCTTTTTTTTATGCATTATTGTTAAATCTGGTTTATTAAGCCATTGCATCTTCTTTCTTTGCTTTTCTGTATGGAAAAGAATGGAAAATCTGTCTTTTTGCAAATCTAAACTGTTTGTCACTGTTATAGAATTTTGAAACTAGTTTTTCGTTTACACCAAAATATTCATAAACAGATCCATCTGTGAAAGTAATTTCCATCACACTTTTTTCGTGTTTAAAATCCAATATCTTACTATTGATAAGCATTGCATTGTATTCTTCTTTGTTTGCCTCTCTTGTTTCAGGTGCAATACTTACCAAGAAGTGGTACGCATCAATAATTTCAGAACTTTTTATTCCTGCCTCCTCTTTTTTAGCTTCATCTTGAAACTTATCAGGATGCCATTCTTTTACTAAATTTCTGTATTTCGTTTTCAAATCCTTCAACACTAATGGTCCTTCTACCTCAAAAACTTCTTTGTACGCCTTAATTCGTTTCATTCTTACAATTTATATTTAAGTTGCAAAGCTATTCATATATTATTACAAGTAAGAAATAATTAGAAAAAATTAACTTCAAAAAAAAACATCCCAATAAAATTAGGATGTTTTTATCTAAATAATAGAGGGATACAACTACATGTATTTAGTTAAAAATCTCATAAATGAAGGTTTCAACTCATTGTAAACCTTTAAAAAAGTTTCCATTCTATTTCTCAACTCTTCATGATCATTAAAAAATCTGTGATCACTTGCCACTGGATTTTCCTTTACACTCTCTACCAAAATACCCTCATGACCACTAATGTCGTGCATAAGTGTATCAATTACCTCATTTTCTCTGATGAATTTATTCTGAAATTTTTCTAATTCCGCCAATACATCCATTCCTGTATATCTTTTTGCGATATCCTCTAACCTATTGTTATAGGTAGTCAATTCATCTTTATAAAACTTCAATTGCTTTACCCAATTTTCGTGTTCAAAATGTAATATCTCTAAATGTACTTTATTTGCTTTTGCTGTTTCCATGATTCTTTTTTTTATTTGTTTCTAATCTCTATTCAAATGTAGCTGTATTGGTATTAGGCCAAAGTGATAACAATCATCTAAAAAGAAGAATTTATAACTTGTATTGTTCTACTGATTTTATTAAATTATAATAATTTTTAACAGATTAGTTATTTCCTAATGAATAGTAAATTTGTTAAATTCGCATAAAATACATTAACAACAATGGCTTCAGCATTGAAAAAGAATTAGTTTATACCATGAACATATACAAAGATTACCTAAAGCAGATAGAAGAAAGAAAAGAACAAAATCTTCATCCTCAACCTATTGATAATGCCGAATTACTAAGTGCAATTATCTCACAAATTAAAGATTTGGATAATGAATACAGAGAAGAATCTCTTAACTTTTTTATCTATAATGTTTTACCAGGAACAACACCTGCAGCTGTTGTAAAAGCAAAGTTTTTAAAAGAAATAATTTTAGGTGAATCCATAGTTAAAGAAATAACTCCTGATTTTGCATTCGAACAATTATCTCACATGAAGGGAGGCCCTTCTGTAGAAGTTTTGTTGGACTTAGCATTAGGAAATGATATTGCTATTGCAAAGGAAGCTGCTAAAGTATTGAAAACTCAAGTTTTCTTATACGAAGCTGACACAGAAAAAATAGAAAAAGCGTTCAACTCAGGAAATGCTATTGCCAAAGAATTGATTGAAAGTTATGCTAAAGCAGAATTTTTTACAAAACTTCCTGAAGTTGACGAAGAAATAGAAATTGTAACTTTTGTAGCAGGTGTTGGAGATATTTCTACAGATTTACTATCACCTGGTGCAGATGCTCACTCTAGATCTGATAGAGAATTACATGGACAATGTATGTTTGAGCATAACAAAGAAATGCAAAACGAATTGTTAGCTCTTAAAGCAAAACACCCAAACAAGCGTGTTATGTTGGTTGCTGATAAAGGAACAATGGGAGTTGGTTCTTCTAGAATGTCTGGGGTAAACAATGTTGCCTTATGGACAGGTATTCCATTCAGTAAATATGTTCCATTTATTAATTATGCTCCGGTAATTGCAGGTACAAATGGAATTGCGCCAATTTTTTTAACTACAGTTGGAGTAACAGGAGGTATTGGAATTGATTTGAAAAACTGGGTAAAGCAAGAAGATGCTGACGGTAATACAATTGTAAACGAAGACGGAGAACCTGTTTTAAAAGAAGAATATTCTGTAGCTACAGGAACTGTTCTTACTATTAATACAAAAACTAAGAAATTATATAACGGAGACAAAGAATTAAAAGATATCTCTACTGCACTTACTCCACCAAAAATGGAGTTTATAAAAGCAGGAGGTTCTTATGCTGTTGTTTTCGGTAAAAAACTACAAACATTTGCTTGTAAAGTATTAGGAATAGAAGTTCCTCAAGTATATGCTACTGCAAAAGAAGTTTCTATTGAAGGACAAGGATTAACTGCTGTTGAAAAAATATTCAACAAAAATGCGGTAGGATCAACTCCAGGAAAAACATTACATGCAGGATCAAACGTGAGAGTTGAAGTAAACATTGTAGGGTCACAAGATACTACAGGTTTAATGACTTCTCAAGAATTGGAAATGATGGCTGCTACAGTTATCTCTCCTATTGTGGATGCTGGTTACCAATCTGGTTGTCACACTGCTTCTGTTTGGGATGATAAATCTAAAGCAAACATACCAAGATTAATGAAGTTTATGAACGACTTCGGATTAGTTACTGCACGTGACCCAGAAGGGAAATATCACGCAATGACTGATGTAATACACAAAGTATTGAATGATATTACTGTGGGAGATTGGGACATCATTATTGGTGGAGATTCTCACACACGTATGTCAAAAGGAGTTGCTTTTGGAGCAGATTCAGGAACAGTTGCCTTAGCATTAGCTACAGGGGAAGCTACAATGCCTATACCAGAGTCAGTAAAAGTTACTTTTAAAGGAACTATGAGATCTTACATGGATTTCCGTGATGTGGTGCACGCAACACAACAACAAATGTTGAAGCAATTTGGAGGAGAAAATGTATTCCAAGGAAGAGTGATTGAAGTTCATATTGGAACTTTAACTTCTGATGAAGCCTTTACTTTTACAGATTGGACAGCAGAAATGAAAGCAAAAGCTTCTATCTGTATTTCGGAAGATGAAACATTGATAGAATCATTAGAAATTGCAAAAGGTCGTATCCAAATCATGATTGAGAAAGGAATGGATAACGAAAAGCAAATGCTACAAGGATTAATTGATAAAGCAAACACAAGAATCACAGAATTGAAAACTGGAATTAAACCAGCTATTAGACCTGATTCTGATGCAAAATATCATGCAGAAGTTGTAATTGATTTGGATCAAATTGCTGAACCAATGATTGCAGATCCAGATGTAAACAATGAAGATGTATCTAAGCGTTATACGCACGATAATATCAGACCATTATCTTATTACGGAGGAACCAAGCAAGTTGATTTAGGATTTATTGGTTCTTGTATGATTCACAAAGGAGACATGCAAATTTTAGCTAAAATGTTGAAAAATATAGAAGCTCAAAAAGGAAGTGTAGAATTTAAAGCACCTCTTGTTGTTGCTCCACCAACTTACAACATTGTAGATGAATTGAAAGCGGAAGGTGATTGGGAAGTCCTTGAAAAATATGCTGGATTCGTTTTTGATGACAATGCGCCTAAAGCGGCAGCTCGTACCTCATACGAAAACAAATTATACCTAGAAAGACCAGGATGTAACCTTTGTATGGGTAACCAGGAAAAAGCAGCACCAGGAGATACTGTAATGGCAACTTCTACTCGTTTGTTCCAAGGAAGAGTGGTAAAAGATACAGGAGAGAAAAAAGGAGAATCATTACTTTCTTCTACTCCAGTGGTTGTGTTATCTACAATATTAGGAAGAACCCCTACTCTAGCAGAATACGAAGCCGCAGTGGATGGAATAGTTTTAACTAAGTTCAAACCTTCTACTAAACAATTGGTAAACTAATAAAGGATTATTATTTAATCTACTTAAAAGCTCGAGTCTAAGACTCGAGCTTTTTTTTTGAACAAATATTTCCTTTTTTATAATCATTCTAAATTAACTTAAAACCTAAAATGATATTAATGCAATTTGTATCTTTAAGTAATTAAAAACTTTAACAAAAATCAACTTATGGCATTTGATATAGAAATGATAAAAGGAGTATACAGTAGAATGGCAAAGCGTGTGGACGCAGCCAAGGCTGTTACTGGAAAACCTTTAACTTTAGCAGAAAAAATATTGTACAATCACCTTTGGGATGGAAATGCAACTACGGCATTTACGAGAGGGAAAGATTATGTAGATTTTGCACCAGACAGAATTGCATTGCAAGATGCAACTGCACAAATGGCTTTGTTACAATTTATGCAAGCTGGAAAACCAAAAGTTGCAGTTCCTACTACAACTCATTGTGACCACTTGATTCAAGCAAAACAAGGAGCAAAAAAAGATTTACCATTTGCAAGAAAAAATTCTTCAGAGGTATTTGATTTCTTAGCTTCTGTATCAAATAAATATGGATTAGGTTTTTGGAAACCTGGAGCAGGAATTATTCACCAAGTAGTATTAGAAAACTATGCTTTCCCTGGAGGAATGATGATTGGTACCGATTCTCACACAGTTAATGCTGGTGGATTAGGAATGGTAGCAATTGGTGTTGGTGGAGCTGATGCTGTAGATGTAATGGCAGGAATGCCGTGGGAACTTAAATTCCCTAAATTGATTGGAGTAAAATTAACAGGAAACCTATCGGGATGGACTGCACCAAAAGATGTAATCTTGAAAGTAGCAGGGATCTTAACTGCCAAAGGGGGAACTGGTGCTATAGTTGAATATTTTGGAGAAGGAGCAGTTTCTATGTCTTGTACAGGAAAAGGAACTATCTGTAACATGGGAGCAGAAATTGGAGCTACAACTTCAACTTTTGGGTATGATGACTCTATGGAGCGTTATTTAATTGCTACAGACAGAGCTGATGTTGCTGAAGAAGCAAACAAAATGAGAGAATACTTAACTGGTGATCCAGAAGTATATGCTAACCCAGAACAATATTTTGATGAAGTAATTGAAATTAACTTAACTACTTTATTGCCACTTTTAAATGGACCATTTTCTCCAGATATCGCTACCGAAGCTGGTAAAGACATGACTGAGAAAGCAACTAAAAACGGTTGGCCTTTAGATGTAGAATGGGGACTTATTGGTTCTTGTACCAACTCTTCTTACGAAGATTTATCTAGAGCTGCCTCTATCGCTAAACAAGCCGTAGACAAAGGATTGGTTACCAAAGCAGAATTTGGAATTAACCCAGGGTCTGAAACGGTAAGATTTACGGCAGAAAGAGATGGAATTATTAAAACATTTGAAGATGTAAACGCTACTATCTTTACTAACGCTTGTGGACCTTGTATTGGACAATGGGCTAGATACAGTGACCCATCAAATGCTCCAAAAAACTCGATTATACACTCATTCAACAGAAACTTTGCAAAAAGAGCTGATGGAAACCCTAATACTCACGCTTTTGTAGCTTCACCAGAAATGGTTGCTGCTATCGCAATCTCTGGAAGATTGGATTTTAATCCAATGACAGATACATTGACAAATAACAAAGGAGAGCAAGTAAAATTTGACGAGCCTACTGGATTTGAATTACCACCAAAAGGATTTGATGTAGAAGACAATGGATATGAAGCGCCAGTTGAAGATGGAAGTGGTGTTGAAGTTGTTGTTTCTCCTACTTCGGAAAGATTACAATTATTGACTCCTTTTACTCCATTAGGAAATAAAATTGAAGGAGCTAAATTGTTGATTAAAGCTAAAGGAAAATGTACTACGGATCATATCTCTATGGCTGGACCATGGTTAAGATACAGAGGACATTTAGATAATATCTCAAACAACTGTTTGATTGGTGCTGTGAATTACTTTAATGATGAAACAGATACAATTAAAAATCAATTGACAGGAGAATACGGAGCTGTTCCAGCTACGGCAAGAGAATACAAAGCTGCAGGAATAAACTCAGTAGTATTTGGAGAACATAACTACGGAGAAGGTTCTTCTAGAGAGCATGCTGCAATGGAACCAAGATTCTTGGGAGTTGCTGCCGTAATCGTAAAATCTTTTGCTAGAATTCACGAAACAAACCTTAAAAAACAAGGTATGTTAGGATTGACTTTTGCCAACGAAGCAGATTACGATAAAGTGCAAGAAAATGACACATTCAACTTTGTTGACTTAAATGAATTTGCACCAGGTAAACAATTGACACTAGAAATAGTTCATGCTGACGGAAGCAAAGAAAACATTATGCTTAACCATACTTACAACCAACCACAAATTGACTGGTATAACGAAGGTTCTGCTCTTAACTTGATTAAAAGAGAAAATGCTGAAGCAGCTGCCGCTAAGTAATTAGTCTTTAGTAGAAAGTCCTTAGTAATAAGTAAATCTACAATTGTCAGTTCGAGTGAATAAATTGACCGAGAGGGAAATTAATTAGTATCGAGAACAATTAAATAATGAGAACAAATAGTTAAATCCCTTCTGAGAAATCAGAAGGGATTTTTTTATGTGATTTTATTTTCAAACACTACTACGAGTTTTATTTTCTAAGTAAAAGTTGACCTCCTTAAAACACATCATTTTAATGCAAGTTGCAATTGCAACAGTAAAATTATGAATATAACAACATAAGAAATCAAGCATGCAAACTCTTTAAATAGTTAAATATTATGATATTAATATCATAATA
>CAXIAX010000110.1:0-7464 GCA_964021785.1 uncultured Flavobacteriales bacterium | reverse complement strand
TAACCCTCTACCTTCCCGACAATGATTCTACAATTCTTATCAATGAATTTGATGACTAAACTCACTAATTTTGATGTGAATTTTACTATTGCTCAATACTTCCTTTTTTCGTAACTTCGCATTAATCCCTTAGGGAGAATAACCGACAGAAAAATATTGAATGGAAACAGCTGAAGCAACAAATAAAATGGATATTTCTTTTGAAGAATTCAAAAACGAAATAATTGAGGATTACAGACTTGCAAGAATTAGTAGAGAATTATCTTTACTAGGAAGAAGAGAAGTACTGACGGGGAAAGCAAAATTTGGAATATTTGGAGATGGAAAAGAATTACCACAAATTGCTTTAGCCAAACAATTTAAAAACGGAGATTTTAGATCGGGATATTACCGTGACCAAACGCTTATGATGGCAATTGGACAAATGGAACCTACTAATTTCTTTGCTGGATTATACGCAGACACTAACCAAGAAAACGAACCGTTTTCGGCAGGAAGACAAATGGGAGGACATTTCTCTACTCAGAATCTTAATCCTGATGGTAGCTGGAAAAAGCTTACCGAACAAAAAAATTCATCTGCAGATATTTCACCAACAGCAGGACAAATGCCTAGACTTTTAGGGTTAGCATTAGCCTCTAAGAAATTCCGTGAAAACGAGAATTTATCTGAATACACGGATTTTTCTATCAATGGAAATGAAGTTGCTTTTGGAACAATTGGTGATGCTAGTACAAGTGAAGGTTTGTTTTTTGAAACAATGAATGCCGCAGGAGTATTACAAGTACCTATGGTAATGAGTGTATGGGATGATGGACACGGAATTTCTGTTCCAAAAAAATACCAAACAACTAAAGAAAATATTTCTGAATTACTGGCTGGATTGGAACAAACTGAAGAAAAAGCAGGATTCAAAATTTATAAAGTAAAAGGATGGGATTACCCAGGACTTTGCAGAACTTACCAAGAAGCAGTAGCTTATGCTAGAGAAAACCAAGTACCTGCACTTGTGCACGTAGAAGAAGTTACTCAACCTCAAGGTCACTCTACTTCTGGATCTCACGAGAGATACAAATCGGAAGAAAGATTACAATGGGAAGTAGAATATGATGGAATAAACCAATTTAGAAAATGGATTCTTGATTATAAAAAAGAATACAAAAAAGAATTGGCTAGCGAAGAGCAATTGAATGAAATTGACAAAGAAGCTAAAAAAATAGTGCGTGATGCTAAAAAAGAAGCTTGGAGTAATTTCCTTACTCCTTATTTGGAAGAGCAAAAAACAGTTGTCAATTTACTTACTAGTATTGCTGCAAACAGCTCTAGCAAAGTATTTATTGAAAAAATAATTAACGAGCTAAAAAGCTTAACTGAGCCAGGAAGAAAAGAAATAATTTCTTCGGCAAAAAAAACTCTTCGTATCGTAAGAGACGAAAACTGCTCACATAAAGAAGAATTAAAAGCTTGGTTAGCGCAAAGCGACAAAGAAAACTTTGATAGATACA
This sequence comes from uncultured Flavobacteriales bacterium, assembly GCA_964021785.1. Taxonomy (GTDB): domain Bacteria; phylum Bacteroidota; class Bacteroidia; order Flavobacteriales_D; family CAJJDF01; genus CAJJDF01. Next base: position 5,959 of record CAXIAX010000110.1, on the reverse strand, counting down.
ATTCATACCTTGAAGCTACTGGAGAAAAAAGTGCTTTGAATATCGCCCCTGTTGCTCCTACTTATGAAGGTGACGAGATGGTAGATGGAAGACTAATCTTGAGAGGAAACTTTGACAAACAATTTGAACAAAATCCTTTGATTTACACTTTTGGTGAAGACACAGGAAAAATTGGAGGAGTGAACCAAAGTATGGAAGGTATGCAAGATAAATATGGTGAAAGCCGTGTATCTGATACTGGAATTAGAGAAGCTACAATTATAGGACAAGGAATTGGAATGGCCTTAAGAGGATTAAGACCAATTGCTGAGATTCAATATTTAGATTACCTATTATATGCTATTCAAATTTTGAGTGATGATTTAGCTACGCTACAATACAGAACTAAAGGAACTCAAAAAGCACCATTAATTATAAGAACAAGAGGTCACAGACTAGAAGGTGTTTGGCACTCGGGTTCTCCAATGGGAATGATTATCAATTCATTGAGAGGAATACACGTATGTGTACCAAGAAACATGACTATAGCTGCAGGATTTTACAACACATTACTAGAAAGTGATGACCCTGCCTTAGTTATAGAATGCTTGAACGGTTACAGAAGTAAAGAAAAACTTCCTACAAACTTAGGTGATTACAGGATTCCACTAGGTATTCCAGAAATTACAAGAGAAGGAACAGATATCACTTTAGTATCTTATGGCTCTACTTTCAATATTTGTACAGAAGTTGCCAAGCAACTTGCCGAAGCAGATATCTCTGTAGAATTAATTGATGTTCAAACTTTACTACCCTTTGATGTTAATCACGCAATTGTAGAGTCTATCAAAAAAACAAACAGAGTTATTTTTGTAGATGAAGATGTACCAGGTGGTGCAACTGCATACATGCTTGACAAAGTATTGGTAGAGCAAGAAGCTTATAAATATTTAGATTCAAAACCAGTTACATTGGCTTCTAAAGCTCACAGGCCTGCTTACGGAAGTGATGGAGATTATTTCTCTAAACCTAACGCAGAAACAATATTTGAAGCTATATATGGAATTATGAATGAAGCAAATCCAGCAAAATATACTAACTTGTACTAAAACAGCAACATGAAAAATATCAAACTAACACTTATTACTTTTACTTTGTTGGCTTTTGGATTGTCTTCTTTCTCTCAATATGAAAAAGGAAATACTCCAAGCAAAGAGCCAGTAAAAAAATCTAAGCATGCTTTGGGATTAGCGGCTGGTGTTTCTACTGGATATGGTCTTTCTTACCAATATACACCAATAGACAAATTAACTTTTCAATTGGCTTTTGCTCCGTTCAAAGATGAGTACAATACACTTATTAGTTCTGGATTGACTTTCATGTACAGATTAAAAGAAGGTGATAAATTAAACTTCTTCGTTTACCAAGCCAATCATTATATTATAGATAGAAGCCATAATGGATATTACTATCCTTATGGATCTACCTTCAACAATGATAGATTTAACAATGGTTTAGGATTAGGATTCGAGTTCTTTATTGGAGACAATGTATTGTTCGACCTAATGGCTGGATATGGAGCTAGAAACAATTTCAAGGAATTAGGTTTAACTGGTGAAATAGGATTATTTTACAAATTATAATTAAAAAGATGAAAAACATTAAACTAACTCTAATCTCAATTACTATGATAGTAATTGGAATAAATTCATTCTCTCAAGAAGAAGAAAAAGTATCTAAACATGCTATTGGATTAGCAGCTGGTGTTTCTACTGGGTATGGTCTTTCTTACCAATATACACCTATAGAAAAATTAACTTTTCAATTGGCTTTTGCACCTTTAAAAGATGAAAATAGAACTGAAATTAGTACTGGATTAACTTTTATTTACAGAATTAAAGAAGGAGAAAAATTAAACTTTTTTGTTTATCAAGCCAATCATTATTTAGTAAGTCGTAGAACAGAATATACTTACGAATACAATCAATTCACAATGCAATACGAACAAAACGGACCCACTACAGTAAACAATGACCGTTTTAATAATGGATTAGGATTGGGGTTTGAATTTTTCGTAGGAAAAAATGTCTTACTTAATCTTATGGGTGGATATGGAGCAAGAAACAATTTCAAAGAATTAGGATTGACTGGAGAAATAGGACTTTTCTACAAACTTTAATTAAAAACATACTTCCCTCCTTTCGCAGTTACGTTTGGAGGGATTTTTTTGTCTTGGAAGATCGTATATCCTTCTCTTAAGTTTTTCCAAAAAGAATACATTTTCAACCTTTTCACTTGAGAGTCATTCATAATTTTATTTGTGAATCGGAAAGGAAAAATATGGATTCTTGCAAAGGGTTGTTTGTGTTCTAATGCAGAAGCCAATACGGTATAAATCTCTTCAATATTTTTGTTTCCCATGGCATAACAACCAATAGAAACACATTCTCCATGAACCATAAGTGCAGAACCTGTATATCCCTTTTGCCTTTCATAAGCATTTGGGTAACCAATATTAAATGCCAAATGATATTTACTAAATGGATTTAATTGTGCTGGTTTCACAAAATAAAACCCTTCGGGGCTTTTGCCATCCCCTTGTTTTGTTTTTGTTCCCAACCCGCCCGAATAATAACACACTTTATAGGTTTTGAATAAAGAGAACTTCCCTCCTTTTTTAACCCACATTTCCAATTGCTTTTCTTTTTTAAACACTCTTAAATAAACTTCATTCCCCCAAGTCAAACCCTTAGCTTGGTATTCTTTTTTAAGCTTGGGAGTAAGCTTTTTTGCTACCTTAATGGATAAATTACTTTTAGGTATTGTATCGGACTTTAAGGACAATCCTAAAACTGCCAATACCATAAAAAGAAACAATTGCTTTACCATACTTGAATAACCTATTAAATTAAAATCTATTGTTGTAAATGAATTTAATCAAAACAAATAACATTTCCTTGACAAATGGTGTTTAGAATATTGATTATATTGTAACAGTATTAATAAAAAAACACAAAGAAACAACATGATAGACGATATTATAAATAGCTTAAAAGGTGAATTAGGAGGAAGTTTAATGGAGAAATTTGGATTAGATTCTAGCCAAAAAGACCAAGCTATGGACATCACTAAAGAAACAATTACAGAAAAAATATCTGGAGCAGCAACTGGAGGTGGACTTTCAGGAATTATGAATTTATTTTCTGCTAACGACAATGATGCAGAAGGAAACTCAATGCTAGAAGACATTACTAGTTCTCTTTCTTCTCAATTTTCATCTAAATTAGGAGTAGATTCTGAAAAATCTGGAGGAATTACTTCTATGATTATGGAAAAAGTAACAGCTATGTTTGGAGACAAACTAGGTAAAAACTTCGAAATAGGAGATTTATTAGGAATGCTTGGAGGTAACTCTGGTGGAATTGGCGGAATGCTAGGGAAACTTGGAGGAATGTTTGGAAAATAAACCCAACCTTATTGAATTAAAAAAAGCCAGTTAATGATACATTAACTGGCTTTTTTATTACTTAAAACTTTTACTGTTTGGAGATTCAAATACCTCCAAATCAAAATACTGAATGGAAGCCAGCAGGTGATCAAAAATATCCGCTTGAATGTATTCGTAGTTTTCCCATTTTTTATCTTTACTAAACGCATACACTTCTATTGGAATCCCATTGTTGGTTGGTTGTAGTTGCCTTGCCATAAACATCAACTCTTTATGTACTGCCGAGTGTTGAGCCAAATATAACTCTACGTATTTCCTAAATACACCTATGTTTGTTAAATGTCTTCCATTAAGAATCAAATCTTTGTTCACTACATGGCTCTCATTAAACAACAATAACTCCTTTTGTTTTTGGGTTAAATAACTGTTCAAGAAATCAATTCCTTTTAGCTTTTCTATATCTTCATTGGTAAGGTACTTCACGGTATCCTGGCGAATAAATAAAGCTCTTTTTATTCTTCTTCCTGGCGAATCTAACATTCCTCTCCAGTTTTTAAAACTATCAGAAATAAGTGCATAAGTAGGAATTGTAGTAATTGTATTGTCAAAATTCTGCACTTTTACTGTTGCCAAATTAATTTCTACTACATCTCCATCTGCTCCATATTTTTCAAAAGTTATCCAATCCCCTATTCTTACCATGTCATTAATAGAAACCTGAATACTCGCTACAAATCCTAGTATGGTATCTCTAAAAACTAAGATGATAACAGCCGACACTGTACCCAATGCAGTAAAAAATTTCCAAATTGCTATTTCGGTAATTACCGAGAATGCAAGAAAGAAACCTGCAAACCAAGCAAAAATCATAAATACCTGGATATAACTATCTATGGGTTTGTCCTTGTACTGTTCTTTCGTTTTAAGGTAATCCTTTATCGAATTAAGTAAACTACGAACTATATAAAGTGTAAGAACAATTCCTAGCACTTCTACAAGTCTAAGAATTACATCATCTGCTCTTGGGAAATCGATAAATATAAAAGGAACATAATAATGAAACAAAACTATAGCAGGAACGTGAGCCACATTCCTAGGCAGTTTATTATTTATTAATATATCGTCAAATTCTGTTTTGGTACCGGTAGCAATTCTTGCAGAAATTTTTCTAATAATTATTTTAATAATGTAATCTATAACCAAGGTAATACCTAGTGCTATGATAAACAAAAGGAGCATATTCAAGTAGTAAGATACTGTTGAATTTGCTCCTGTTGAACTAAAATAATCGTAAAAAAAATGCGAATAATTTTTCATCTAAAAAGGTTTTAAATTTAAAAAAGATAGAATAAAAGTAAAAACCAATATCCTTTGTACCAAAGGTAACAAAAGGAAAAATGAAAAGGCTTAAACGTTAAATCTAAAGTGCATTATATCTCCATCTTCTACTACATACTCTTTTCCTTCTACTCCTAATTTTCCGGCTTCTTTCACTTTAGCTTCAGAACCAAATTCAATAAAATCATTGTATTTAATTACTTCTGCTCTAATGAATCCTTTTTCGAAATCGGTATGGATAACTCCTGCAGCTTGTGGTGCTGTCATTCCTGTTTTAATTGTCCAAGCTCTAACTTCTTTTACTCCTGCAGTAAAATAAGTGCTTAAATCTAACAATTTATAAGCGCTCGTAATTAATTTATTTACACCAGGCTCTTCCAATCCCATATCTCCTAAAAACTCTTGACGGTCTTCGTAAGATTCTAACTCATTGATATCAGCTTCTATGGCTGCTCCCAAAAATAACACTTCAGCATTTTCTGCTTTTACAGCTTCTTTTACTTGCTCTACATATTTGTTTCCAGTACTTACAGATCCTTCATCTACATTACATAAATAAAGTACTGGCTTAGTTGTCAATAATTGTAATTCTTTCACAAATTTCACATCATCTTCCGCCTCTACCACTACTTCTCTTCCCGATTTACCTGACTCCAATTTTCCTTTCAATTCAGTTAAAATAGCATGCTGACGCACTGCCAATTTATCTCCTGAAGCTGCTGCTTTACCTAAAGATTTAATTTTAGCTTCTACTGCTTCCAAATCTTTCAATTGCAACTCAATATCAATGATTTCTTTATCTCTCACTGGATCTACACTTCCATCTACGTGGACAATGTTATCGTCATCAAAACATCTCAAAACATGAATAATAGCATCTGTTTCACGGATATTTGCTAAGAATTTATTTCCCAATCCTTCACCCTTACTTGCTCCTTTTACCAATCCTGCAATATCCACAATCTCGATAGTAGTTGGCAATACTCTTTCTGGGTTTACCAATTTCTCTAGCTCTTCCAATCTTTTATCTGGTACAGAAATAGTCCCCAAGTTTGGTTCGATTGTACAAAAAGGAAAGTTTGCCGATTGTGCTTTCGCATTAGACAAACAGTTAAAAAGTGTTGATTTTCCTACGTTGGGTAACCCAACAATTCCGCATTTTAATGCCATGATTCTTAATTTTTTTCAAAAATA
>CAXIAX010000109.1:0-7500 GCA_964021785.1 uncultured Flavobacteriales bacterium | reverse complement strand
ATGAAACTACACCAAATTACTAGCTATTTAGAAAAAGTTGCACCACTTTCTTACCAAGAATCCTACGACAACAGTGGGCTTATTGTGGGAGATGCCAACAAAGAAATATCTAAAGTATTGTTGTGTTTAGATAGCATAGAATCTGTAATTGATGAAGCAATAGAAAAGAAATGTGAACTAGTAATTGCTCACCACCCCATTGTTTTTAGTGGATTAAAATCCTTGACAGGAAAAAATTACATTGAAAAAACAATATTGAAAGCCATAAAAAACGACATTGCAATTTATGCATGTCACACCAATTTAGACAATGTATTTCACCAAGGTGTAAACCAAAAAATGGCAGAAGCTATTGGTTTAACCAACACAAAAATTTTGGCGCCAAAAACCGGAATGATGAGTAAATTGGTAGTTTATTGCCCAAGCGACAAGCCAGAAGAAATTGAAAAAGTAAGGGAGAATTTGTTTGAAAACGGAGCAGGTCACATCAGTGATTACTCAAACTGCAGTTTCAATTCAGAAGGGAAAGGAAGTTATTTTCCTGGAGAAACAACCAACCCTGCTTACGGAGAAAAAGGAAAAACAAACTTTATGAATGAAACTAAAATAGAAGTTTTAGTGATGAATAATGAAGTGCGTAGAATTGTGAGTGAAGTAAATAAGGTGCACCCTTATGAAGAAGTAGCTTATGAAATAATTCCATTATCGAATCCTAATCAGCAAATAGGATCGGGAATGATAGGAGAGTTGGAGCAAGAAATGGACGCTATAGAGTTTTTAAAAGCTTTGAAAAAGAACATGAAAGCCGAAGGTGTGCGATATACCGAAATACATAAGAAAACAATAAAGAAGATTGCTATTTGCGGAGGTTCAGGAAGTTTTTTATTGAATGATGCAATAAGACAACAAGCAGATGTGTTTATAACTGGAGACTACAAATATCACCAGTTTTTTGATGCTCAAGAACAAATAATTATTGCAGATATAGGTCATTTTGAAAGTGAACAATTTACCATTGATTTGTTTCAAGACATTTTATCGCCAGGATTTGAATCCATTGAATTTATAAAAACGAGTGTGAATACAAATCCTGTTAAATATTTATAAAAAATGAAACTTCACTGTTTTTGGTATAGTTTATGTATTTAAAACTCAAAGAAATCAAATGAAAAGAACCACAACAAACATAGTATTTGCCTTATTTTTATTGCTTTTTGCCGGTAGTTTTTCTTTTTCTCAAAACAGAAAAATTTATCGTGCAGGAGAAGCACCATCTGCTCCTGCAATTCAAAAAGACTCGGTAACCAAAAAACCGCAAAAAGTAAAAAGCGAAGCAAAAGAGACTGTTTGTAATTGCAACACAGATTTAAGTTTTGACCCAACAACAAAAATTGCTTTGGATAAAAACAAAACAGGAAAACCTCCATACACAGGAACTTGTGTTGCTTTTTTTGAAAATAAAAAATTAGAAATGAAACTGTCTTTTGTTAATGGAAAGGAAGATGGTAAATGGGTGTTTTTTTATGAATCGGGAACTCCTAAAATTATTAAAAACTATGCAGAAGGGAAGCCTCATGGAAAATGGACTGCTTTTGAACAAGATTCAATATTGTTCTCAGAAAACAATTATTCTTACGGAAACAAACACGGGAAACAAATTTACTATGACTCTAAAGGGAACAAGAAAAGAGAAGAAGATTACTTGATGGGAGTTAAAAATGGAACTTTTAAAGATTATTACAAAAATGGGACATTAAAAAAAGTAGTAACTTATAAAAATAATAAGTTTGATGGGCCCTACATGAAATACACCCAAGACAGTGTATTGATTATTGAGAAAGATTACCTACAAGGAGAAATAGAAGGAAAGGATAACTCATATTTTGATGACGGAAGTATTGCCTATAAAACCTTTTTTAAGAACGGAAAACCTGATGGAGAATGGATTTTTAATTTTGAAGATGGTTCTCCAAGAAAAATTGAGAATTACAAAAAAGGGAAGAAAGATGGCGAGTGGAAAGAGTACCACAACAATGGTAAGCTAAAGCATGAAATTCTTTATAAGAAAGACAAAATAGAAGACGAAAAAAAATACGATAAATTTGGGGAACCAATAGTGGAACAATAAATAACAACTATGAAGAAAACAATTACAGTTGCAATATTATTATTTGTAACGACAAGCATAAGCCTAGGGCAGGTAGAAAAAGACAAAACTAAAACTACCTACAAGTTGGCAAAAATGATAGATATTATAGAACAACTGTATGTTGACTCTACAAACTCTGCAGAATTGGTGGATGTTGCGATAAACGCTATGCTAGAGAAATTAGACCCTCATTCGGCCTATATTCCAGCAAAAAGCGTAGATGCTGTGGAAGCTCCACTAAAAGGAAATTTTGAAGGAGTGGGAGTGCGATTTCAAATACTGAACGATACTTTAATGGTTGTTAATGCAATTGCTGGAGGACCTTCAGAAAAAGTAGGAGTTTCTGCTGGTGATAAGATTATAAAAATAGACCAAGAACTTGTGGCTGGTGTTGGATTATCCAATACAGGTGTGAGAAATAGATTGCTTGGAAAAAAAGGAACAAAAGTTATAATGACAATCCTTCGTGATGGTGAAGGTGATCTTATAGATTTTGAAATTACAAGAGATAAAATACCAATTTACAGTGTAGATGCTTCTTATATGATTGATGATGAAATAGGATACATTAAAATAAATGCTTTTGCAAGAACAACTGTTCCAGAGTTTTTGATGGCATTGGAGAAGTTACAAGACAAAGGAATGAAATCACTTGTGCTGGATTTACAAAATAATGGAGGTGGTTATTTAGACGTTTCTTTCAATCTTGCCGATCAGTTTCTTACCAAAGAAAAATTGATTGTGTTTACCGAAGGAAGAGCCTATAAAAGACAGGACTACACAGCTACAAAAAGAGGAGAATACGAAAAAGGGAACTTGGTAGTATTGGTAAACGAAAATTCTGCCTCTGCTAGTGAAATTGTATCAGGAGCTATTCAAGATTGGGATAGAGGAGCAATTGTAGGAAGAAGAACATTTGGTAAAGGATTAGTACAAAGGCCTGTGAATTTAACGGATGGATCTAAGGTGAGAATTACTACACAAAGGTATTACACACCTTCAGGAAGATGTATTCAAAAATCTTATGAAAATGGATCTAAAGAATACAGAAAAGAAAAGTATGAAAGATATTTGAATGGAGAATCGTTTTCTCAGGATAGTATAAAAATACCAGACTCTTTGATATTTAAAACTATGATAAAAAAGAGAGAAGTTTATGCAGGAGGAGGAATCATCCCTGATGTTTTTGTTCCTGTGGATACAACAGGGGCCTCTCCTTATTTCAATAGTTTGGTAAGAAAAGGAATCATGAATAGATTTGCCTTGGAGTATGTTAACAAAAACAGAGATAAACTAACAATTGATTATCCAAGTTTTGAGGATTTTAAAGTGAAATTTGATTTAAAATCTGCTACAAATGACCTAATAGAGTATGCAAAAGATAAAAAACTTGAATACAATGAAGATCAGTTTACTAAAGCTGAAGAAGCTATAACAGTTAGGCTTAAAGCATTAATCGCTCAAAATATTTGGGGATTTAGCGAGTTTTACGAAATATTCAATGAATTGAACCCTGTGTACAAGGAAGGAATAGAGGTGTTAAAAGACGGTAGGTACAAAAAGTTGAAACTGGCTAAAAATTGAGAAATTTAAACCCAATCTAAATCTAATTATTTTTTATATTTGTTAATAAATTAAAAAAATCAAATCAAAATAAGTTATGAAAAAAGAAAATATAATCATTGGAGCAATTGCCGTAATAGGTTTGTTAACATTGTTTAATACGTATAAAATTGTAACTTCTAGCGAAGGAAGAACAATCGCGCCAGCCAATCCTGCAGCATTGCAAACAACAAATAATGCTGGAGCAAACTTCCCAAATTCTTTACCACAACAAAATCAAGCTCAAAACCCAGGGATGCAGCCACAAGCTCAGGCATTACCTAGTGTTCCTAAAACAGGAATTAATTTCGCTACACCAAAGAAAGATTTTGGAAAAGTATTATCTACTTCTAGTAATGAACATACGTTTGTATTTACAAATACAGGAACAGAACCATTGATTATTACTAACGCAAAAGGATCATGTGGATGTACAGTACCACAATGGCCAAAAGAACCAATTGCACCAGGAGATAAAGGAGAAATTAAAGTTGTGTATAAGCCAAACGGACAGTCAGGTTTACAAACTAAGCAAGTTACAGTAACAGCTAATACTAATCCTGCCAATACAATTTTAACTATTACAGGAGATATTCAAGCAGATCCTAATGCACCAGCTCCTCAACCAATTTCGGCTGCTGATGCAGCAGCAATGTAAGTTTTGAAGAATAATTCATTTACATACGGTATACTAATATTATTCCTACTCAGTATTTCTTCTTGTGTGAGCAAGAAGAAATACAATGAGTTGGGACAGTATTATGAAAATATAGAATACGATTTAAAAAAATCAAGAGCAGAGGTTTCAGATTTGAAACACCAGTTGGCTTTACAAAAAGCGCTAGGTGGAAAGCAAGAAGAATTGCCAATTACTTCTTATAAATTTGATAAACTTACTCATGATTTTGGTACTATAGCCATTGGGGTAGAGTACACAACCACATTTAAATTTACCAATACTGGAGATGAAAAATTGGTTTTTACGAGTGTAAAAGGATCGTGTACATGCACAGTTCCTGAATATACAAAAGAAGCAATTGAACCAGGAGAATCAGGAGAGATTAAGGTAAAATTTAAACCAGGAATGCCATTGGCAGAACAAACAAAATACGTTACAATTACAGCCAATACCAAAAGGAAAATTACTGTAATTTCGGTAAAAGGAAACGTGAGAGAAAAATAAAAATCACCAATTTATTTTTAAAAGAAGGATTTTGAATTAAATGTCGTCTAATTCCTATTGACTGATAACATTCTAAATATTTGATGAAAAACGAAAAGCAATTTCTTGAGATTTATAACGAATTCTCGCAATTGGTTTACAACCTTTCATTAAACTATTTACAAAATATTGAAGACGCAAAAGAAGCAACTCAAGATGTTTTTGTAAAAATTCACACTAAGATAGAAGGATTTAATAAAAAATCTAGTCTAAAAACATGGATATACAGAATAACAATAAACCATTGTTTGGATGTAATAAAATCCAAAAATAGAAAGTACAGATTGTTTTTTACTAGAGAGAATGAAGACTACGATAGTGTAGAATTTAATCATCCTGGAGCTCAAATGGAAAGTAGAGAAGAGGTGGAAACAATATTTGGTGAAATAAATAAATTGCCAGAAAAACAAAAAACCGCTTTAATACTTAAGTCAATAGAGGGATTGCCTCAGAAAGAGATTGCTGCAGTGATGAAAATGAACGAGAAAGCAGTAGAATCTTTGTTATCTAGAGCGAGAAAAAATCTAAAAGAAAAATTATAAGTAATGGAAAAAGATTATTTAAATAAGTTAAAGAAAATAGAACAAGTTTCTGTTCCTGATTCCCTAATGGAAGGCATACAGAGCAAAATAGAAACAAAACGAATTGTGGATAAAAGAAACAATAACCTTGTGCTTGCGTTTACTTTTATCTTGTTATTTGCCAATGCTGGAGTAGTTATTTCATATAACAAGGCTCAGAGCAAAAGCACGGCAAGTCAACAAGTAAACCCATACTCTTTTGGAAATACAACATTTATAGAATATGACTAAGAAAACAAAAATTATTATAGCCTTATTGGTGCTGCTAAATTTGGCATTGATGACTTTCCTTTATCTAGGGAAAATGGAGCATAATAGAATAGCCGGTAAGCCAAATGCTGTTATAATTGAAAAGTTAGGCTTTGATGATGGCCAAATAAAGGAATATCAGGCATTAATTCAGGTGCATGCTGAAGACTCTAGAAGGATTTTTCGTGAGATAGGAAAGAGTAAAAATGCACTGTATAAAGATGCTTCAAAAGATAATGCTCACATTAATGATTCGATAGCAGAAGCAATAGGGAATAAATTTAAAGAATTGGAAGCGATTCATTTCGATCATTTCGTAGGTATTAGAAACCTATGCAAAGGAGATCAAATTGCAAAATTTGATGAGTTGTCATCAGAGCTTCAGTCTATATTCAATATGAGATCTAAACCCCAGAGGCGCAACAGGCATTAAGTTAGTTAGCGGCTAAGGAAATTGTTTTGGAAGCTACTAAGAGCTAAAAACAGAGATAAAAGAATAATGAGAAAGGGAAAGGATGAGAAGCGCGTATTTTTTAGGGTTATTGATTACATCAGTATGTAACGCGTTATTTAATTTTCCTAAGAAAGTGTCTTTTTCGAATTAACGAAAAAGACACTTTTTTTTGCAAAAAAAGGAAGGTGTAAATTTACGAGTGCTTATAGTGTAGGCTCTACCGTAATAGTTTTTAAATACAACAGAACTACATCTCTTTTTTTATCATCACCACCCTAAACCCAGTAAACGGATTGGCCGTTTTGTTCCACTCCTCCCTAGACTCTATTTGTAAATTAGAACTTTTACTTTTCCAAGAACCACCTTTTGTAAAGTTTGAATCCAACACCATTTCTGCTGCATTGCCAGCCATATTGTAAAGCCCATAACCATTAGGAAAATAAGAATCTACAGGAGCTAACACAGCCTCTCCATCAAAATCTTCTAAATCGGTAAAGTAGGTTAGAAAAAAGTTGTTTAACGATAAAGTATCGTAGCCATTCACATTTTCATCTTCGCTCATTTTTGGGTTAAAATTTGCCAAATAATTTCCTTTACTATTTCTATTATAGGGTCCACCCCAAGGGTATTTCGTCATTTTTTTTCCACCTCTTGCAGCTAGTTCCCATTCTTGTTCAGTTGGGAGTCTTATTTCCATTTTTAAACCAAAAGCTTTTTCAAACTCCCATTCTAACCATACACAAAAAGCATCTACATAATCATAATCTATGTTTACAACAGGATGATTATAAAATGATGAATGAGAAGAATAATTGTGAGACCAAAGTTCACTGTATGGAAAAACTGCATTCCAGTTACTACTTTTAATAGGAAATTGATTGGTACTTTTGTTATGTGTAAATAAATCAAAAATGAATTGATTATATAACTCATTCGTTACCTCAAATTTCCCCACAGAAAGCGTGTCATTTATATCAGCAAAATAATTTTTGAAGAATTTCTTATTCAGAACTAGCGATTTGGCTCTTTTCTTAGGTTGAGGTAATTCAATTACTTCCACTACATACCTAAATCCCACTTCTGGAGAAGCCGAATACACGTATTGTTGTTTGTCAATGCGTAAATAATCTGCCCTATTTTTCCAACTACCTCCTTTCACCAATCCTTTTTCTGCTACCATTTCGCTCACATTTCCAGCCATATTGTATAAGCCAAAGTCATTGGGCCAATAAGAAGTTACAGG
>CAXIAX010000108.1:0-7524 GCA_964021785.1 uncultured Flavobacteriales bacterium | reverse complement strand
TAAAATAACTGTACCACTCCTCTATCGGATCAATGAATCTGGAAGATTCTTTATCATCAAAAATTATTTTCGCTCCATATAATAAGAGATTATTTCTCAGGTTTTGAATTTTTTTTTCATTTATAAGGGTTAATTCATCTATTTTAATTACATCAGGAATTACTTTGCAACTCATAATTGAATTTTCTATTAAACTTTCAACTGATTTTAACTTATGGTCCGTTTTATGACAGATAACTTTAAAACTATAGGTATCAATTACCAAACAAATTTTCAGTAATGTGTAACTTTCCATATACTGACAGAAAACATTAATATCTCTGGTTATTATTCTATAAATTCTTGGAACATCTCCTCTCCTATTTTTTATTGAAAATCTTTTATTGTAAGACTTAGAATTCTTTATTGATTTCAAATCTTTTTTAAAAAGTCGCTTTTTTAATAGGAAGTACTCAAATAAGACATCTAAACTATCCGATGAATGTTCAATTAACTTTATGTTTCTTATTTTAAAAAAACTATTTAGTTCAACTAACACATTTAATCTTGATACATTTATATCTATTTTGTTGTTCTTATAAAAAATAAAATTAATAGCACTTTGAATATTATATAAGGAAGGATTTTTACTTTTTAGTTTTATATTTTTTAATAGAATTTCTTCTATACTAAACTCTTCACAGAATTTAATTTCCTTAAGAAATTCTTTATAGGAATCAAAATTAAGTGCAACCCTTGGCAATAGTTGATAGGCTGAGTAAAATTCTGTAAGATTATAATTTTTATTATTTATTATTTGATATACAGGTATTTCCAACATAGCATGTGTTCTCGCGAAAACATTTATGGTTTCAATATCTAAGAAATATTTTTCGTAAATGTCTACATATTCATTCCACATTCTTTCGTTAGACCAAGTTGAATAATATCTATAATTAGTCATGAATTGAATAGAAAAATTTGATGGAATCGCGCTTTTTAAGCTTTTCACTAAAACCTCTTCTTTAATTGGAAAATAAATTTGTTTCAATATATTTTCTGGAATACTCTTATACAAAATCCATACTTTATTCGATTCTCCTTTACTGTAGATTTCAAAATATTTTGGATTAATAGATTTAGCTTCTTTTATTTTTTTATTTAAATCATATTGGTCATACCCATTGTCAATCAAGCATGATTTTAAAATGTAGGTTTTCCCTTCAATTAGATTTAAATATCCTATTTCCATTTATCGTTATTATCTAAATTTTAATTTAATATCGGATATCAAATACTCAATAATTTCCACTTAAAATTAAAGGAAAAAATTAAGGTCTCTCATATTGACAACACTCGGGGAGTTTAGAGTAAACTGATTCTTTTGCTCTATGAGATTCTGTATCGTACCCTACTCCTGCTATTTTCTCTTTCATTTCATCAATTGAAATCTTTTCTGATTCATAAGAAATGATAATCATTTTGCTAGTTTGATCCCAATCTGCATGGCTAATACCCGAAACTCCTTTAAGAGAACCTTCAATTCTTTTTTCACACATTCCACAGTTTCCGTAAACCTTAAATGTTGCGTTACTATTTTTTACACCTTGTTTATCAAATCCATTTCCACAACCTAACAGCATTAACGATACTGTTAATGCTGTTATTACTAATTTCAATTGTACCTTTTTCATTCGTTTTAGATTTTATTCAGGACGAGTATACTGGCAACATCCAGGCAAATCATTGTAAACAGATTCCTTTGCTCTATGGGATTCTGTATCATACCCTACTCCTGCTATCTTCTCCTTGATTTTATCTTCATCCATTTTTTCTGCATCATAACTAACTGTAATCATTTTGGTTTCTTTGTCCCAATCTGCTTCTCCAATTCCATCTTTACCATTTAATGATCCCTCAATTGTTTTTTCACACATTCCACAGTTTCCATATACTTTGAATTCAGCCTTAGCTAAGGAATCGTTTGTTGTTTGTGAACTTCCACAACTCATCAGCATTGATACTCCCATAAATGCTGGCATTACTAGTTTTAACATTGTTTTTTTCATTTGATTTTTGTTTTTATTGATTAATGATTATGTCCACTCATTGGACTATTATTTATTGCTTTTTTAATTGTTTCATTTTTAAAATTTTTATCGATAGTATCTTCTATTGAACCACAGGTAAGCATTTCATCTCCGAAATATGGGTTTTTAACTATCGCCTCTTTACTTATCCATGATGCTCCTTTGTCATTTCCAGCCATTGGACAATACTGAACATAATAAGTTCCCTCTTTTACACCAAATGACTTTGTAGCCTTTATAATTGAATTTGAAAGTGTATTAAAAAAAACTCTTTGCTCAGAAACATCTTTTGTTTCAGTGATTCTTTTCGTATTTACAGCAATTGATTTCATTTGCTTCATCCAAAAATTATGAGATTCCCCTGTTACCAATTGCATATCTACCTTTTCCATACTATTGATTAGTAATTTTGATTTTTCAGCTGCTAATTTTGAATTACTTTGAACCAAAGCATCTTTAATCAGCAAATAATCATCTAAAACTAATTTTAATTGATTTTTGAACTCGACAGGAGTTGTTGAAGTAAAATCAGGTAAACCTTGAGATTTGCTAGTTAATAAATTTCTATTCATCATACTAGCTTGATTGTTCAATTGAGCTGATGCATCAATTACGAACGCTCCATTGGTTACTACTTCATCACCATTACTTAATCCATTTAAAACTGTATAATTTGCTCCATTTGATTCTCCTAGAGTTACTTCTCTAAACTCAAATGAAGGAGTGGATAAATTGGGTAGTTTTATATAAACGACAGACCTCTCCCCTGTCCATAATACAGCTGATTTTGGAACATTAACAGACTCTTTGTTACTTTTAACATTATTAACAATCCCTTCTAAAAACATTTCAGGTTTTAGGGCTTTATTATAGTTGTTAATTATTGCTCTAACACTTGCGGTTCGGGTTGTTGGATTAATTACTGGATCTACAAAAACTATTTTTGAAACAAAGGTTTTATTTGCTATTCCGGTGGATGTAAAACTTATTTTATCCCCCTTTTTAATAGAAGTAAGGTCATTTTCATATACATCAAAAACTGCCCAAAGTTGATTCAGATTTTGAATATCAAACAAAACTTCTCCTTCATTTAGATAATCCCCTACAGAAACTTTCTTGTTCAATACCACACCAGAAAAACCTGAATAGATGTCAAAAGACTCAATAGCTTCCTTTGATTTAATGATAGATTGAATTTGTGATTCTGTAATTTTCCAAAATTTCAGTTTATTAGAAGTGGCTTCAAATAGTTTAGGGTTTGCTTCCTTTACTTTATAGGCTTCTAATAATTCTTTTTGAGCCGTTATAAGCCTCGGAGAATATATGGAGGCAATCTTCTGCCCTTTTCTAACTTCTTCTCCTGTGTAGCTTATAAAAAGCTTCTCTATTCTTCCTGATACATGAGAAACAATACTAGCAGAGTTTGTTTCGTCTGCTTTTATTTTACCAGATAATTTTAATCCATTTGAATTTTTACTTCCTGAACTAATAACGGTAGTTTGAATATTAGCAATTTTTATTGCGTCATCTGTCATTTCAAAAACTAAAGGATTTGAATTACTCTTGCTGGATTCTAACGGAATTAAATCCATTCCGCACAATGGACAGTCTCCAGGTTCCGAAAGTTGAATTTGCGGATGCATGGAACAAGTCCATATTTCCTCTTTCTTTATTAAAGATGAATCCTCTTCAGAACTGTCTTCATTGTTAGAAGAATTTCCGAATATTAACCAACCTAGAGCTAACCCAGCTCCTAATATCCCTATATATATGATGTACTTTTTCATAATTTATTATTTAATTGATTGTGTTCTTAATCTAAGTGCATTTGCTATTACTGAGACTGAACTAAAGCTCATTGCTAAAGCTGCAATCATAGGAGAAAGCAATAATCCAAATACAGGATATAGTACCCCTGCTGCAATTGGAATTCCAATCACATTATAAGCAAGAGCAAAAAACAAGTTCTGTTTGATGTTTCTCATCACCTTATGACTTAATGCTTTTGCTTTAACAATTCCATGTAAATCTCCTTTTACTAGCGTAATTGCTGAACTTTCTATAGCTACATCTGTTCCCGTTCCCATAGCAATACCAACATTTGCTAATGCCAAAGCTGGTGCATCATTGATACCATCACCAGCCATGGCAACCAAATGACCCTGTTCTTGTAACTCTTTTACTTTGTTTAATTTATCTTCTGGTAAACAATCCGCATAATAATCATCAAGTTCTAGTTCTTCGGCAACCGCTTTTGCTGTATATTTATTATCACCAGTCATCATTATAACTTTAACTCCCTTGTTTTTTAAAGTATTAATTGCCTCCCTACTGGTTTCCTTAATTGCATCAGAAATCACAACAAAACCTACTAATTCATTATCAACAGCAATAAATGGTACTGTCTTCCCTTTTTCTTGTTCTAATTTTGATTTTTCAGCTATTTCTCCATTTAATACAATAGAATGTTCCAATAATAATTTCTCATTGCCTACCAATACTATTTTGTCTTTAATAATTGCTTTTACTCCTTTTCCAGTAATTGAATCAAACTCATTAATCTTTAGAAAATCTAATTTCTTATCCTCAGCAAATCGAACTGTAGCTTCGGCTAATGGATGTTCACTTTGCTTATTGACAGATGCCACAAATTGAGTCAATTCATTTTCTGAATAATCTGAAAGAGATACAATTTTTTCAACCGAAGGTTTCCCTTCTGTCACGGTTCCAGTTTTATCAATAATTAAAACATCTACTTTATTCATTTTTTCTAAAGACTCTGCATCTTTAATCAAAACACCTTCCTGAGCACCTTTCCCTACTCCCACCATTACAGACATAGGAGTTGCAAGTCCTAAAGCACAAGGGCATGCAATAATTAATACTGCAATTGCATTAACAAAAGCATAAACTAAAGATGGTTCAGGACCAACTATTTTCCATACAATAAAAGTGATAATGGAAACAACTATAACAACAGGAACAAAATATCCTGAAATCTTATCTGCTAGTTTTTGAATTGGAGCTTTACTCCTACTGGCATTATTTACCATGTGAATAATTTGAGAAAGTAATGTATCAGCACCAATTTTTTCAGCTTTCATTACAAAAGATTGTTTCCCATTAATGGTTCCAGAAGTTACTTTATCATTTACTTCTTTATCCACAGGAATAGGCTCTCCCGAAATCATAGATTCATCTACAGAAGTTTTTCCATCTTTAATTTTTCCATCAACAGGAATTTTATCTCCAGGTTTCACCCTCAATAAATCTCCCACTTTAATGTCATCAATCGATATTTCGATTTCTTCGCCATTTTCTACTCTAATAGCTTTGTTTGGTGCTAATTTGAGTAATTCTTTCACAGCATTATTAGTTTTACTATGGGCTCTTGCTTCCAATAATTGTCCTAATAAAACAAGAGTTAAAATCACAGTTGCAGCTTCAAAGTAAACATGAACTGTCCCAAATTCTGTTTTAAAAGCATCTGGAAATAAATCAGGGAATAACAGTCCAAAAAAACTAAATAACCATGCCACTCCTGCTCCTATCCCAATGAGGGTAAACATATTTAGATTCATGGTTTTTATAGAGGTATATGCTCTTTTGAAAAACATCCAAGTTGCATAAAAAACAACAGGAATTGATAAACCAAATTGCAACCAATTCCAATATTTTATATCCATAATGTCATACAAAGGATTATTTGGAATCATTTCTGACATGGCAATCAAGAAAATAGGAAGTGTAAAAGCTGTAGCAACCCAAAATTTCTTTAACAGTCTTCTATAAATTTTTTGCTCTTCAGATTCATCTGATTGCATTGGAACTAAATCCATTCCACACTTTGGGCAAGCACCAGCTTCATCTTTAATGACTTCTGGATGCATTGGGCAAGTATATTGAGTAGTTGTAGTATTTGCAGACGCTTCAGCTACTAAATCCATTCCGCATACAGGACAATCTCCCGATTTGTCATAGGTTTTTTCTCCTTCACAATGCATAGGACAGTAGTAAATTCCTTTTACTCCTTTTGGTGTTTTTTCTTTTTCTTTCACCTGTTCATTCAAAGAATGAATCATGTAGTTAGACCCATCAAATAATTTTTGAAGTTTATCTAATGGAATATGTTCTGACATGACAATTTCAGTTAAGCCCTTAACCATAACTAATTCTGTTATCCCTTCCTGGATCTCTAATTCAGTAGTTGTTTCATATAAATTGATAGTTACAGATTCAATTTCTTTGACGGATTCTAATGTGTTTTGAACATGGCTTTTACAACCATTACAGGTCATTCCTGTTATTTTATA
The DNA here is from genome assembly GCA_964021785.1 of uncultured Flavobacteriales bacterium. Classification (GTDB taxonomy): domain Bacteria; phylum Bacteroidota; class Bacteroidia; order Flavobacteriales_D; family CAJJDF01; genus CAJJDF01. The sequence goes on along the minus strand of CAXIAX010000108.1, from coordinate 1,142 downwards.
TGTGTGTTTCATTTTGATTTAAAATTTATTTGAGTTTGTTTAATTTCTATTCATTTTTTTATTTGAATTATTTACGTGCAAAAACCATTTTTCTCCTGCAAAAATTAATACCATTATAACAACTGATAATATCACAACAAAAAGGTCGGTGGAGATCTTTATCCAAATAAAACCAGCCAAAACCAGTAGGTCAAATAAAATCGCAGTGACAATAATTGAAACATTGACATCTATTTCTTTTCTAAGATTTTTTAAAACACCCCATTGCAGGATAACATCCATTGTTAAGTAAAAAATAGCTCCTAATGAAGCAATACGAGAAAGATCAAAAAATGCTGTGAGAATAATTGCAATAACGACTATATACACCAGCATGTGCTTTTGCAATGACCCGGGCATACCAAAATGTTTGTGTGGAATAAGTTTCATTTCTGTAAGCATAGCGGTCATTCTTGAAACAGCAAACACACTAGCAATAACGCCAGAGATAGTTGCTATTATTGCAATAGCCACGGTAAACCACAGACCATATTGACCAAACGCAGGTTTTGATGCTTCTGCAAGTGAAAAATCTTTAGCTTTTATAATTTCAGGTATTGATAAATTGGCTGAGACCGCCAATGACACCAATAAATAAACTACAGTACAAATTAAAAGTGAAATCATAATCGCCCGTCCAACATTTTTATTTGGATTTACAATCTCGCCTCCACTGTTTGTAATAGTTGTAAAGCCTTTATAAGCCAAAATAGTAAAAGCCAAAGCTGCTATAAAACTTGCAAAAGAATATTCGCCAGTAACAGCAGTAGGCAAGGCATCAACAATTGAGAACCCTGCCGCCCAAAGCCCTCCAATAGCGAAGATGGCCAAACCTCCTATTTTGATAATTGCCATAATAAGTGAAGAACGTCCTATTACCTTATTACCTGAAACATTGATAATAAATGCAACTACTAATAATAGAACGCCTAAAATTGGAATCCAAATACTATTTGTTTCTACTTCAAATAGTTGTAAGGTATAAGTTCCAAAAGTTCGAGCTACTAGGCTTTCACCAATTACCATTGAAAAAGCCATTAAAAGTGCTCCTGCGGCAGTCACTGTACCAGCCCCATAAGCTTTTTTAAGGTACATAGCAATTC
>CAXIAX010000107.1:0-7618 GCA_964021785.1 uncultured Flavobacteriales bacterium | reverse complement strand
GCATACCCTAAAGATTTAGCTTCTTTTGCTAAAACTAATGCTTTCTCAGCATTTTTTATCGCTCCTTTAGTGTCTCCGTTATTTTTAAGGATGTTAGCTTTGATAAATAAAGGTCTGAAAGTTTCTTTTACTTTGATTGACTTGTTAGCGTAATCTAATGCTTTGTCGTAATCTTTTTTAGAGTTATAGTAGTTAGCTGCTCCAGCATATACGTCTTCTAATTTTTCTCCTTTTTTGATTTCATTTTCTATGTTCAATACAGCTAAGTTATCTGTATCAACAGTAAATGGTACGTCTACTCTTAGTTTTTCCCATTGGATAGTAATTACACCAGAGTTATTTGTGATGTTATCTACACCAATAAATAAAGATTCAGTAAATGAGTTTACCATTGCTTTAGCATTCACTCTCATTACATCTTTCTTTTCATCATATCCACTCAATCCGCTTAATGTAGCATCAGAATTGATTACGATTACCCAGTTTCCGTTTTCAGATGGAATTGCTTGCATAGAGTATTCTCCTGCTGCTAGATCTTTCCCTGCTAGTTTAATTGCTGTGTTGATAGTTAATTTTGTACAACCGTTTGCACCTAATCTCCACATTTTATCAAATGGTACCAATTCTCCAAAAATAGTTCTTCCTTTTGTAGATGGTCTTGAGTAATCAAGTTCTACTTGTGTTACTCCTACTTTTTGTTCAACTTGTGCAGCTGGACTTGGTGTTGGTAATACTTGTGCGCTTGCAGATAATGCAAACATACCTGCAAATAATAATGTTGCTGATTTTTTCATGTGGTTTGGTTTTGGTTGTTTATAAATGTGCCTCTTTTATTTTGGCGGTTAATAATCGTGTTTATAGTTACCCGTTTTGGGGTGTTTGTTTTTTATTATTGATAATAATGTATTGAATCAAAATTCCTGCAATTATTACTGTTCCACTTCCTATCAAGTTGTACAGTAAATAGCCTAACTCAATATATCCGTAAACGGACAAGAAGTGACATGAAAGTACAACAATTTGTCCAGTAATTCCAGCAGTGAAAGCTGCAGTTCCTCCAATTTTTTTGAAAAAGAAAGCTAATAGGAATACTCCTAAAATAGTTCCGTAAAATAGCGAACCTAAGATATTTACTAATTGAATTAAATTTTCGAATAAACCTGCTGTTAAGGCAATAATGATTGCCAATATTCCCCACCCAACAGTTAAGAGTTTACTTACCATTAAATCTTTCTTTTCATCTCCAGAGTTTTTAAAGAATTTTTTGTAAAAATCTATAGTGGTGGTAGATGCCAAAGCATTTAACTCTCCGGCAGTAGAACTCATTGCGGCCGAAAAGATGACTGCAAGCAAGAGTCCAATTAATCCGTGAGGAAGAAAATTGAGAACAAAAGTCAAGAAGATATAATCACTATCTTTCGATTCATATCCTTCGTCAATTTTACTCATTTCGGCTTTATAGCTATTTCTTAAAGAATCTTGCTGAGCTTGTAAAAACTGAATGTCTTTGGTGTTGGTTTCAGGAGCTAACAGAGCTTCTTTTTTCTTTTCAAAAACTGTGTTGTAATTGTCTTCTATCAGCACTAAATTTTCTTGTTTTTGAGTTTCAATATTAGTAGCCGAAGTATTAAAAATAATAGGTGGTTTGTTGAATTGGAACGAAACAAATACCATAGCTCCAATAAACAAGATGAAGAATTGCATAGGGATTTTAAGCAAACCATTAAACATTAATCCCATTCGAGAAGCTTTAAGTGTTTTTCCTCCCAAGTACCTTTGCACTTGCGATTGATCGGTTCCGAAATAGGAAAGAAACAAAAATAACCCGGCAATTAATCCAGACCAAAGGGTGTATTTTTCTTTTAAATCAAACGTAGTGTCAATGATTTCCATTTTACCCAATTTTCCTGCAATATCTATTCCTTCGGATAATCCAACGGTTTCAGGAAAGCTATCCAGAACATAAAAGAATGCAGCAAACATTCCTCCCATAATTATAGTCATTTGCCATTTTTGCGTAAGCGAAACGGCTCTACTTCCCCCAGATACTGTGTATACAATTACTAGTCCTCCAATAATAAGGCAAGTAAGTTGAAGGTTCCAATCTAGTAAAGTAGACAGGATGATTGCTGGTGCATAAATGGTAATTCCTGCAGCCAATCCTCTCGACACCAAAAATAAAAATGCTGTAAATGCTCTTACCCTCACATCAAATCTTTGTTCTAGATATTGGTAAGCTGTGTATACTTTTAGCTTGTAATAAATAGGAAGAAAAAAGACCGAAATAAGAATCATTGCAAGTGGTAATCCAAAATAGAATTGAACGAATCCCATTCCACTTTCATATGCCTGACCAGGAGTAGAAAGGAAAGTAATTGCTGAAGCCTGAGTCGCCATAATTGACAAACCAATTGTAGCCCAGTTTTCAGAGTTATTTCCTTTAAGATAACTCTCTAGGTTTTTGTTTTTTCTCGTTTTCCAAGAGCCATATAATACTATAGCAAGTAAGGTAAAAAGCAAGACACCCCAATCTATTAAACTCATACTGTGTAAAGGTTAGTGATGTAAAAATAAAGTGCAATTTGCACGGCAAGAAAAATCATTAATCCCCAATACCAAGCTTTCCAGTTGGTGGTATCTTCAGGAGGTGTTTTTTTATATTCTGCTTGTTCTTCCATTTTTTTATTCTTTTTCAATTCCTCTCTTAATCCTTTCCCGAAGTTTCGAGAGAAACTTAGTTACTTTTCAGGTGTATAACTCAATATATTAGCAAATAATCTATAAGCACCTTCTACGCCATTTGGTAATTCTCTGAAGAAAGAAATCCCAGTGTATACAAATTGTCCTTTTCCGTATTTGGTTACAATTAACGCACCTTCTTGATCATCTTCGCCTTTGTCGTGCCAAGAGAATAATGGAGTATAGGATTTATCCCAATTCCCTGCAAAATACAAACCTCTTTCTTGCACCCAATTGTCAAAATCGTCTTTAGTAATTTTGTTTGGCGTGTTAAGTATTGGATGATTTGGAGCTAAAAATTTAACTTCCGCATCTTCTTCCGTTACTCTGTTTCTAGTTAGCTCAAATGGAACAGGGCCAAAAGGCAGTATAGTTTTTCTTCGAGATGCAGTGTTGTATTGCATTACTACATTTCCTCCGTTTTTCACATAGTCAAATAATTTTGCATCAAAATTTCTTAATTCAGGATGAACGTTATAAATTCTTATCCCAAGAACTACAGTTTGAAATTCGGATAAATCAACTCCCGCCAATTCCGATACTTCAAAAGTCTTTACTGAAAATCCTAACTGCTCTATAGCGGCAGGAACTGCATCTACCACTCCAGTTATGTAAGCAATTTTTCCTTGTTTTATTTTTGCATCAATTTTCACACATTTTATTTCTGCATTACCAAATATAACCTGAGTAGGAATGTGGTCGTAGGCAATTTCGGTATATGATTTTACAGTCTCGCCTTTCGAGTTTTTAAGTTTCAATGCTCCCGATTTACTTTTATCTGTAGACTTAAGTGTAATTTCTAACCATTTCTCTTCGTGTGTTTTTGCCAAATCAATGTCAAACTCAGTTTTGTTGGCTTCCCATCCTTCTGGTAATTCAATGGTTAGTTTTTCTTTCAAATTAGGAGTAAAAGAGTGAACTTTTAGTTTTATGATTTTCTCAGTTCCAGGTTTAAGAATTGCAGATTTTTGATCAAAATTCACTGAAAAAGAAGGTGTTTTTATTACTTCTCTCATTTTTTCTCCATAAGAAGGAATTCTCCATTTGTAGATTCCATCCAATGGAATTTTCACGGTATCGTTTACCACCAACAAAGTGATTTCTTTGGTGAAACTAGCAAAAGATTCTGGTTGAAGTAAGTTGTTTTTGTCTTCTACTTGAAACAAAGTAGTAAAACTCTCATTAAGCCAATAAGGATTAGAGATTTTCTTGTTGTTTTTTAATAAAATAGATTCAGAGAAAGGCTTGTTTTGTTCTAATTCAGTTGTTTTTCCGTCTAGTATGATTGCCACTGGCATTTCAGATCTGTTCAGTAATGCTAAGTTAAAAAAGCTAGAATCATCTTCTTGAAATACAAAGTCCTTTGCCAATAACTCGGCATGTAAACCAAGGCAATTTAATATTAATTCATTACACCTTTTTAGTTTTTCTGATTTGAAAAAAGAATCTGGTAGTTTGCTTAGTTCATTGCTAATTTCTATTAGTTCGGATACATTATTCTCAGGGTTCAAAAAATCAAAACCTGCAACTAATCCGTTTATTCTGTCTTCAAATTCTTTGTCAATAATTTGAGCCCAAGATTTTTTGTTCTTTTCGAAGAATGAACCAGATAATTTGGCTCCTTTCATATGCTCAAAATATTCTTTTCTAGAACCTCTTTCCACTATAGCTCCAAAACCCTGGCATTTGTGTTGCGATCTTGCAATCGTTCCTATCTCATTGTAAGATTGACCCAATAATGGGTTGTATCCTCCAATATCAGCTACTAAATAGTTTTTGTTGTCTTTTGCTTCTTCGTCTATGTTTTTGTTCCACCAGTTAGAGGCGTTCCAATACAAAGAAGTGGTTTTCCAAACTCCATATTCTGCTACTTGTTGAGGTAAGTAGTTTTTATCCGCAGCTTTCTCAAAAGCTTCTATAGCAAGAATTGCAGAAGCAGTGTGATGTCCGTGTCCAGCTCTTTTGTCTGGCGGAAAACGAGTTACGATTACATCCGGTTTAAATTTTCTTATCATAAGAACTACATCAGATAGTAGTTCGTCTTTTCCCCATTTATCAAAGGATTCGTCAGCAGATTTTGAATAACCAAAATCTACAGCTCGGGTAAAATATTGCGAAGCACCATCATAAGATCTTGCAGCCAATAATTCTTGAGTTCTTAATACACCAAGTTGTTCGCTTAGTTCGTTTCCAATTAAGTTTTGTCCTCCATCTCCACGAGTAAGTGAAAGATAAGCTGTTTCTGCTTTTTCGCCCAAAGAAAACCAAGCAAGCGCTCGTGTGTTTTCGTCATCTGGATGTGCAGCAATGTACAAGACACGCTTTAGGGATTGTAGTTTTTGTAGGTCGACAAATAGTTTTGATGCAGGGTCATTTGCAGCAGCATAAATAGTTCCGAAAAGGAACAAAACAAAAAGTGATTTTTTCATAGAATTTCTTTCTCTATTTTTTAATAGGCCTAAAGTTATGAAATTAGAAATTCACAATGTTGTTTTTAATGAATATAAATTAGAGAAAAATATACGGGTTCAATTTACTTGGTATTGCAAATTTTTATTGTTTCTTTTTCAAGAGTAATAAAAGTACGGGCAAAAGGTAGAGGTCGCACAATAAAGCGGTTATCATTCCTACACATACAAGTAGTCCTGTAATAAATGTAGCGAAAAAAGTTGAGGTAATCAAAACTCCAAATCCAGCTACAAGAACTAATGAAGTAAGAAAAATTGCACCTCCACTGGTTTTAATCGTATTGATTAAGGCAGGATGAGTGTCTATTCCATTGTCTAGTTCTATCTTGTATCTACCCAAAAAATGAATGGTGTCATCTACTGCAATACCAAATGCAATGGTATAAACAATTGTGGTAGCAATATTCATCCCAAATCCAAATAAACCAACTACTGCTGTAATCGTTAATAATGGAATAATGTTAGGGAATAAAGAATAGAATCCTACAGCAAAAGATTTAAAAATAAAGGAAACTATAAAGAAAATAAACACTACTATTATTAATAAATTCCATATCATTCCTTCAGAAACATTAACATTGGTTTCGTCAATGATGAAAGCTGTTCCTCCAAAATTAACTTCCAAATCTGGAGTGTTTTCTGCAGTAAATTGAACCAGAGAAGCATTTAACTTTCTTGTTTCGTAACTCCCCTTGTCTTTTGTTTTTGTCTTTATGTAAGTAGAGTTAGACTCAAAGTTTACAAAGCTATTTAGTCTTACTGCGTTTGCAAATTTGGTCAGTTTTTTCTCAATTTGTTTTACTTCGTAATCGTCTTCAGGGATTTTGTAGAACGAGGGAGCACCTCCATTCATGGCTCTATTTGCTTGTTTTGCTCTTGCAGCTAAACCTACATCTATAGTTGCTCCGTATTCTTTTTCGATAAATGTTTCAACTGCATTTAACTGTGTTAGAATTTTTTTGTCAAACAAATTATAGTTGGAATCTGGAACCGAAATAGTAACCGTAATATCTCTAATTCCATACATGTCTTTTTCCATGAAATTCATTACTCTAGAAATAGCATCTTTCTTGTTCAAGTTTTCAAACACATAATTATCGTGTTTCACTTTAGAAATACCAATTCCCGTAATAATTAGAAAAATTACTGTAATGACAATCACAGGTTTTGTATGAATTTTTTGAGGAGTTAGTTTTTCTAATGTATTGTGTAAAGTAATTTTCTTTACAGCAAATAACAAGACAGGCAATAAAAAATAAGCCAGAATAAAAGCGTAAAAAACACCTATAGCTGTAAATAAGGCAAACTCAGTAAATACTTTGATATTGGAGTTGGCAAGAGATAAGAAACCAATAGAAGTAGTAAGCGTGGTAAGAACAATAGCTTTAAGAATATCTCTTTGGGTAACTTTTATTTTCAGGAATTTGTCGTTAGTTTTTTCTTCGCTATAGCGAGATATAATATGAATGACATCACTTAATGAAATTACACCCACAATTACAGGAATAGCTACGGTAAGCACATTTAGATTTACACCAAAAGCTGCAATTGTACCCATTATCCAAATAATAGAACTTACTACAATGGCAAATGGAATAAAGATTCCTGCAAGAGATCTAAAAAAGTAAACTAAGATTAGAATAATAAGGATAAACGCAATACTCACCATTCTTTGAGTATCCTTTTTTATTTTGGTGGTAATAAGATGGTTGTTGTGAATGGTGTTTACAAACACAGTTTCTTCAATGGATAATCCACTGGCGATTTCTTCTATTTGTGATTTTAAGATTAATAATGAATCAATGGACAAAGAATCATTCATTTCAAGATAAAGAATCGAAGATTTTTTGTCTTTACTAATGTATTTGTCACTTACATCATGCAGAGAATCTAATTCTTTGAATGATAAATCAAAATTTTCTTTGGTATCTAAATTAAGAACAGGGTAAGGAAGTGTACCAAAAGCAGAGAATACAACCAATTGTTGGTTGGTGATAGAGTACACATCTTTTATAAATGGATTCTTTTTTAATCTACTGGTAAGCGAATCAATTTTTATAATGGTTTCGTAGTCAATTACTTTTTCGTTTCTTACACCAAGAATTACATTGTTGGGTAGGATATCGTTAAATTGGCTAAAGAATTCTTTATTAAATAGATAAACCTTTTCTTTTTTATCGAAAAAGTCTTCCATGTTATGACCAAATGAAATTTGGGTAAGCTTATACCCAAAGAAAAGGGTAATAAATGAAAACAAAATTAGGATTAGTTTTCTGTGTTTGGTTGCAAAAATCAAGGGCTATTATTTTAATAAGTCAAATTTAGAAAATTCAAGTTATAGAACTCTTTTTATCTTATTTTTATTTTAACGAAAACAATCTTAATTTTATACAAATAACTTTATACCCAAC
>CAXIAX010000106.1:0-7668 GCA_964021785.1 uncultured Flavobacteriales bacterium | reverse complement strand
GAAATAAGACATTTGCAACAGATGTACAATCTCATTGTGATAGTTATACTTGGACTAATGGAGTAACTTATACAGCATCTAACAATACAGCTATAGATACTTTTGTAAATGCAGCAGGTTGTGATAGTATTGTAACTTTAAATCTTACCATAAAAACAAAAACTTATGGAATTGATGTTCAAACGCATTGTGATAGTTATACATGGATTGATGGAGTAACTTATACGGCATCTAATACTACTGCAATAGATACTATAGTTAATATGGCTGGATGTGACAGTATAGTAACATTAAATCTTACCATAAACTATAGAGATTCTGTTATAGATGCAATAGTAGCTTGTAACTCTTATACTTGGATTGATGGAAATACTTATACTAGTTCTAATACAACAGCAACTCACAGGTTCTTAAATACTCATGGATGTGATTCTGTGATAACATTGAACTTAACGATTAACAGGAGTAATGCAGGAACGGATGTTGTAACGGCATGTGATAGTTATACCTGGATAAATGGTATGACATACACAGCATCTACTAGTTCACCAACAGTTACCTTAGTGAATAATGCAGGGTGTGATTCTGTAGTAACTCTTAATTTAACGATTAATAATTCTACCACTGGTGTTGATGCACAAGTTCACTGTCAATCTTATACTTGGATAGATGGTGTAACTTATACTACATCAACTAATACACCAACATATACTTATGTAGGAGGAAACTCAGTAGGATGTGATAGTACTGTAAGGCTTAACTTAACAATTACAAGAAACACTTATGTAACAAGAACAATTTATAGCTGTTTCGCATACACAAATCCAGAAACAGGAAATGTATACACAGTATCTGGAGTTTATAAAGACACGATATTAAATAGTGTAGGATGTAGTCATATTATTACGACTAATGTTACAATTAGTGCTGTAACGGCAGGTGCAATTTCCCAATCAGGAGGAACGTTAACTGTGTCGGTAAGTGGAGATCATTACAGATGGTTGGATTGTGATAAGGGCTATACACCAGTTTCAATGGGAGATACAAATAGAAATTTTGTACCGACTAAAAATGGAAACTATGCTTGTATGGTTTACACAAACCAAGGATGTATAGATACCACCGCATGTTTCGCAATGAATAGTGTAGGAGTAGAGGCCATAACAAATGAGATAGTTTGGAGTTTATACCCTAACCCAGCAAGTGACAGAGTAAACTTAACTTTCTCAGGAGACTATGAAAAAGGAAGCATGAAGATTTTCAATGCATTTGGTAAATTAGTTTATGAGAATGAAATAGGAGATACTCAAAACAACTTAATAGTAGATGTAAGTCAATTTGCAAACGGAATGTACACAGTTGTGGTAACATCAGGAAATAGATATACGAACAAAAAATTGATTATTAATAGATAGAAATAATCAAGGTTTATAACTTTAAAAATCCTCTCAGAAATGAGGGGATTTTTTTTGCAATAAACTGAAATCTAATGATGGATAATTAAAGAATATAAATAGACTATTATTTGATTTGAAAAGAGAAATACTAGAATAGAATAATTTATTCGTACATGCTTTCAATACCAATCTCTTTTTTTACTTCTTGAATTTGTTCGTAGGTACGATAAGGATCTAATAAAAGCATTCTTTCAATGCCTAAATGATATTCTCTAATTTTAAAATCTTTGGATTCATACCAAGCAGCAATCATTTTTGTCAATTCATTAAATTCAGATTGTGTTGTAATCTGAAAATTGATAGAAATACTTTTGTCGCTAAATTTTAAAATAAATCTTGTTTTTCCTGTGTGTTTTCGTCTAGGTAAATTATCTCCAGCAAGCATATGTCGCAAAGGATTATAATCCCAATACAAACCTCCTTTAATTTCTAAATACTCCAACTCAGAAACGGCATAATGAATGGTGTTTCTTCTGTGGTTTACACAAATGTTGTTCTCAGTAAATTTAACAGAACCCAAGTTGATTTTTTTTCTTCTTGGGTTTGCATTATAAAATATTGTAAAATTAAATTTGAACGGACGTATTAAGGGTAATACAACCATTATAACAAGTCTTCGTCTACAAAATTAGGTAGAGTAACTTTTAGTTCTGGGTTGTCTATCATGGCTTGTTTGATAGCAAAAATAGCTTCTTCGTTTCTTGCCCAACTTCTTCTTGCGATTCCATTGTTTACATCCCAAAACAACATAGATTTTAATCTTCTATCGCTATCGGCAGTTCCATCAAGTAACATTCCAAAACCTCCATTTACAACTTCACCCCAGCCAACTCCACCACCATTGTGAATAGATACCCAAGTAGCTCCTCTAAACGAATCACCAATTACGTTTTGAATTGCCATGTCGGCAGTAAAACTAGAACCATCATAAATATTAGAAGTCTCTCTGTATGGAGAATCAGTTCCAGATACATCATGATGATCTCTCCCCAAGACTACAGGCCCAATTTTTCCATCTTTGATGGCATTGTTAAATGCTTCGGCAATTTTTATTCTTCCCTCTGCATTGGCATATAAGATTCTTGCTTTAGAACCCACTACCAATTTATTTTCTTTGGCCCCTTTTATCCATTGAATATTATCCAACATTTGTTGTTTAATTTCATCAGGAGAAGTGGCAGCCATTTTTTCTAATACTTCGCAAGCTAATTTATCGGTATAATCCAAATCCGAATCTTTTCCACTTGCACAAACCCATCTAAATGGTCCAAAACCATAATCGAAACACATAGGTCCCATGATGTCTTGCACATACGAAGAGTACTTGAAATCGATTCCGTTACTTGCCATAATATTAGCTCCAGCTCTAGATGCTTCTAGCAAAAAGGCATTTCCATAATCGAAGAAATAAGTTCCTTTTGCTGCATGATTATTTATAGCATTGGTTTGTCTTATCAATGATTTTTCTACTTCTGTTTTAAATTTTTCAGGATTATTAGCCATCATTTCATTGGCTTCTTCGTAAGATAAACCAATAGGGTAGTAACCTCCAGCCCAAGGATTGTGCAAAGAAGTTTGGTCTGACCCCAAATCTACATGAAGATTTTCTTCATCAAATCTTTCCCATACTTCAACTATATTTCCTTGGTAAGCAATAGAAACAACTTCTTTGTTTTCTTTCGCTTTTCTCACTCTTGCAACCAGTGTATCAATGTTGTTTATCAATTCATCTACCCAGCCTTGTTCATGTCTTTTTATAGAAGCAAAATTATTTACTTCGGCACATACTGTAATACAACCAGCTATGTTTCCTGCTTTGGGTTGAGCTCCACTCATTCCTCCCAGTCCAGAAGTAACAAATAATTTTCCAGCTAAGCCTTCGCCATTTTTGGATATTTTTCTTCCTGCATTCAATACAGTAATAGTAGTTCCATGCACAATTCCTTGTGGGCCAATGTACATATAAGAACCCGCAGTCATTTGTCCGTATTGAGTTACTCCCAAAGCGTTAAATTTTTCCCAGTCATCCGGTTTAGAATAGTTAGGAATCATCATTCCGTTAGTCACTACAACTCTTGGAGCATCTTTATGCGAAGGAAATAATCCCATTGGGTGACCAGAGTACATGGCAAGCGTTTGCTCGTCATTCATTTCCGATAAATACTGCATAGTAAGTAAATACTGAGCCCAGTTTTGAAAAACTCCTCCGTTTCCTCCGTAAGTTATTAGTTCGTGAGGGTGTTGGGCAATGGCATGATCCAGATTATTCTGAATCATTAGCATAATAGAAGCGGCCTGTTTTGATTTTGCAGGGTATTCTTCTATTGGTCGTGCGTATATTTTATAATCGGGACGAAACCTATGCATGTAAATTCTACCATAAGTCTCTAGTTCTTCTTTAAACTCTTTAATTAGAGTAGGGTGGAACGACTTAGGAAAATACCTCAATGCGTTTTTAAGAGCCAATTTTTTTTCCTCTGCAGTTAAGATTTCTTTTCTTTTTGGAGCATGACTAATTGTTGTGTCAAATTCCTTAGCTGGGGGTAATTCTGTTGGTATTCCTAAAGTGATTTCGTTTAGCATTTTTTTATCTTTGAATTATTCAATCCAAAGATAAAAAAAATGAGGTTTTAAACTCTTATATTATTGTTTCTTTTCTTTATTCATTTCTGAATAAATTGGCAATAATCTTTTTAATTGATCAGAATCAAACTGTTTAGCAATGATTTTTTTGTCTTTGTCCAATAAATATCCAATTGGAGTAACAAAAATATCATATGTATTTCTATAGTTGATACTGTTTAAAGTTGTTTTTCTTTCGAATACAAATTTATCAGGGTTATCTCTTATTTCTTGAAAATCAGATACATTAATCCAATTTAAGTCTTGTTCTTTTATAAATTCTCTCCATCCATCATTTTCTATGGCAGTTCCTACCGCATATACTTCAAATTCAATGTCGGTATGTTTTTTAATACTATCGTATAGTTTCTTGTATTTTGGAATCTCTTTTTTACAATGTCCGCAGTCGTCATTCCAAAAAATTAGTAAAGTGAATTCGCTTTTTACTTTGTTCAAGGATACCCAGTTTTTTTCTGTAGAATCAGCTAAAATTAGGTTTGGAGCTATTTTTCCAATTAAAGTAGGTCTTAATTTATCTACTTTTGGTTTCATTTTAGCAATTTGTTCCTTAGTTATCCAAGCACTTCTTCCGTTTAGGATATAGTTATCTGCAACATGAACGTATACGGCATCCATTCCCATTATTTTAGTTTGAGCATGTGAATAAGCCAAAAACTCAAGTGCAGATTTATTCATATATCCGTTTGGCTTTAATTGATTCATAAACCAATCAATTTTCTTATTAATGGTATCAGGAATTTGAGGGATTACTTTCAGAAAGTAATTTTCCATTTGGTTATAAAACAAAGCAGATTTCCCTAATCTATCGTCAGATAAATCCACATTATTCCAGTAATTATTAATGTAGTAATTCATTTTGTATACATTACTATCTTTTACCTCCGCAGTAATTTTAGGCATTTCAATCTCTACCGACATATTAATTAGTTTTCCAACCAACATATCTTTGTTTTCATTAGCTAATTTTTTTTGGTATTCTAACACAGATTTATCAATTTTCACAATCTCCTCATTTATTTTGGAAATTGCAGATTGATTTTTGGCTTCTATTGCTTCCTTTCTTTTTTCTATTAAAGGAGTTTTTTGGGTTGAGTTAGTTTTTAGGTAATTGATGTAAGAATAAAAGATTTTATTCTCTTTTGATTTTTTAATTTTTAAATTTTCAACCAAGTTTGGCAATTTAGTTTCCATTTCTATATTGGTCTCATTTACTATGATATCAAAGTAAGCAGGAGGATTCATACTAGGAATAATTGAATATACTCCATGATCCATATCAATATTTGTAAATGTGAAACTACCATCTTGTTGCACTACGGCAGTATCAAAAAAGTATAAGTTTTTACCAGTATAAGTTCCCAAATAAGCCAGGGAGTCTTTTATTCCTTCTACTTTTACTTTAATGGTATAGGTTGTTTGTGCCATTGAAACTACTCCAATAAAAAGGAGAACTGTACTTACTAAATATTTTTTCATAGTGCTTTTTTTCTTTTTTCTATAATCAGGTAATTATACTTGCTAATTACGATTCATATTATATTTTGTTGCTTCAAATTAAATTCAATTTTAACTATTCATAAAGCATGCCAAAATTACAAATTATTGTAATTAAAAAAATATAAAAAAAGTTTTTGTTTAATTAGGTTAAGTTAAATTTATTTATCTATATTTGCAGACCGAAAAAATGGTGGTTGTAGCTCAGTTGGTTAGAGCACTGGTTTGTGGTGCCGGGGGTCGTGGGTTCGAATCCCATCATCCACCCTTAATTTTAAAAAGACTTTCAGAAATGAAAGTCTTTTTTTTTTGTCCAATATTTTCGAAAAATAAAAGGTCTTAAGCAAAAAAAAATCAGCATCTAATTATTAAATTAAGATACTGATTTTAATTGTTTAAGGTGTTTTTGAAAACTAATTATTGTTACCCGTTTTTCTTGAAGTTTTTAATTAATTCTAAGGTGGATTTATGCGCTCTACCAGTTGCTTTTTCAAAATCTGAGGGAACATCATTCGCTCCAGATTTTATTCCTTCGTAAATTCCTGCAATCACAGTTCCAATAAAATCTCCCAATTCTGCCACACGTTCTGCTCTATAATCTTCTACTGATATAGAATTATAGATAAGATTTGTGTCAAATTCTTTATTTATATAGTCGGTAAGTTCACTTTGAGTAATTGCATCTCCAACTAAATTATAAGTTTGGCTGTTGTGTTTGTCTTCAATCAGCATTTTGGTATAAGCAAATCCAAGTTCTTCTCTGCTTGTGTAAGTACATTTTCCTTCACCTGCACAGTTTCTTATTTCTTCTTCTTTTACATAGGTGTCTATGTATTCCAAATCGGGCTCAATGTATATTCCATTTCTTCCAATGGCCCATTCCAGACCAGAGTTTTTTACATCTATTTCTGTTTGTCTATTAGTTTGTACAATAGGGCTGAATGCATTGTTTTCTTCTGCACCAATTATACTGGTGTATACAATTTTTGTCACCCCATTTGTTTTTGCAGCTTCTATAACATTTCTGTGTTGTTCAATTCTTTTTTGTGGCTCATCCATTCCAGAGACCAACAATACAGCATCAATTCCTTTTAATGCAAGATCAAAATCTTGGCGACTGTTGTAGTCTCCTTTTCTAATTTCTACCCCAAGATGTTCGGCTCTTTCTGGAGTTCTAGCAATCGCAACTACGTTTTCTTTTCCTATTTCTTTTATAAGGTGTTTTACAATTGAAGCTCCTAGTTTTCCACTTGCTGATGTTACTGCTATTTTCATGCTGATAGATTTAATTTATTATTTTTGTTTTGACTCTACAAATATCGAAAAATTGCACTTTAATATTAAGATGAATCTTCGGTTATAAATGGTAAATTTGGTTTATTAACCAATTAAATTATTTTTTTGACGTTTTCTTAAGATTGTATTTTTAATGGAAGGAATTCTTAGGATAAATCCTATTCCCACAATTATGGCGTAGATTGCCCATGTTTTTTCTAACAAAGCCACATGAACTAAGCTAAGTAGAATTGCAAGATAAGCCAAACTCTGTAGTTTTTTCCATTTGGATTTTAAAAATCGCATAGATTTTCTATTTGTCGTAATTAGCAGTGGAATTAAAATGAGTACAGCTATTAATCCCGCAATGTAATTGGTTTGAGTAAATGTTTCGAGTATACCTTCTGCCCATATAAAGATGGCAAAATGTAGTAAACTCCAAGTAGCAGTAGCTATTCCCATAGCTTGACGTACAAATAAATTCGTAACTCCAAAAAGAATATAAAACGGGGTTAAAGATAATACAGCTGTCATCCATCTTATAGAAAACTCGCCCGAAATATGGTAAAGCATTGCTAAACTTTGGCTTGTTTCCAAAGTATCTTCATATATCAAAGATGTAGAAGAGCGATTTGCAAGTTCTGTCTGAAGCATACCAAATAGGGGGAGCAAAGGTAGGCTTGCAATTACTGCCACTATGAGCCATCCGTAGTTCTTTTTTATATAATTAAGCATGATAATTAGTCTTTTTGATAGTATATAAAATCATCTACAGGTGCAATAATATCCCAATGTTCAA
>CAXIAX010000105.1:0-7711 GCA_964021785.1 uncultured Flavobacteriales bacterium | reverse complement strand
GATACTTTAACAAAGGAAAATAGCGATCCCTTATTGGATGCAGAATTAGCCGATAAGAACGCAGAAAAAAATGCAGAATATTTCATGTATGGATTTCTTGTGTTGGGTGCTTTCTTGGTGTTTTGGAAATTTAAAAATAACAAATAAAAAAAAGCATCCATTTTTTAAGTGGATGCTTTTTTTATAAAAGGGTGTTTGTGTTCTTATTTGTTCATGAAAGAAGAATACATCCATACGTCTTTTTCTTGCAAGCTAATGTAGTCACTCATCAATGAGTTTGTACCTTCATCATTTGCATCACCTGATAAATCAAGGATTTCTCTTTGCATTGTAATTACCGTTTTAAAAGAATCTAAAATGTGGTTTACAGCAACCAATCCATCCGATACTTTTTCAGTTTCTTTTACTTTCGAAATCTTGTAGTAAGCAGCATAACTGTGCTCTGGTGTATGTCCTAAAGTTAAAATTCTTTCAGCAATTTCATCTATTTTTAATAATAGATCATTGTATAATTCTTCAAATTTCACGTGTAATTCAAAGAATTTTTCTCCTTTGATATTCCAATGAAATCCTCTCGTGTTTTGGTAAAATATAGAATAGTTAGCTAATAATTCATTTAATTTAGAAGCCAATTCTTCGGCTTTGTTTAAGTCAATACCTATTGCATTTGTGCTCATAGTTTATGTTTTTTTAGTTTATTATTTTGACGATTATAGTTGCTAATTCCTTTCAAAAAAAGCAACTTATTTTTTAGTTCTAATTCTATATAAATTTAGTCATTTATTGGGGAAATCAGTGCAACAATTGTTACTAATTCTTTCGTTTTTTTATTTGGAAAACAGAGATAAATATGAACGTAAGTTTTACATGCTATCAGCAATACTTATAATCACCAAAGCAACAGTAATCCAAAAAAGAATCCCTACAAAATAACTAAGGAAAACCCTTTCTACTTTTATCTCTTTGGTTTTCTTTTTTAGCCCTCCCAATATCCTCAATACAAAAGCGCCAGGGGTAGAAATAAATCCTCCCACGGTAACTTCAAAAAAGAGTTGAGCAATTAGTTCAAATATTCCCTCCATACTCTTAATGTTCGTGCTCCAGTTCTCCTGCCATAGATTGAGCATACACAAAATAGGTTCCTTGCGTTACAATTCTCATTCCCTCGGGAATTTCATCCAATAATTTTACTGTGGTAAATCCATTGTTTGTAGCTCCTGTTACCACTCTTATTTTGGTAAAAGAGATTTCCTTAGCTTTTGTGTCTTCTTTCCCCACAAATATCAAATAATTAGCTCCATCTTTTATAATCGCTTTCTCTGGCAAGGCATCAGAAGTAATGTTGTTTTGCCATATTTTGGCATTGATGAATAAATCTTTCAAGAAAGGTGGTTTTTCTCCATCCAAATGACCGTGAACTCTCACAGTTTTGGTTTGAGTATTAAACTCTTTTCCAATGATAGATATTTCTCCTTCATAAAGTTTACTTCCCAAAGCAGGTACAGAATAACTAATAATTTGCCCCACTTTTATGCTTGAAATATCTTTTTCAAACACATCCAACTCCAAGTGAAGATGTTTGTCCGAGATGATCTCCATCAATGATTTATTAGGCTCTGCATACATTCCATTGTGCATGTCAATGTTGGTGATGTAACCACTCATGGGAGCATAAATTGGGATTTGTTGTTTTATGTTATCTACCGATAAATTACCAATAGAAATTCCCAAATAACTCAGTTGTTTTGCCAATCCACTTGTTTGTGCACTTGCAATGTCATATTCTGCTTGTGCCGTTTCTAAGCTTTTTGTAACTCCAGCATTAGAATTTACTAAGGATTTTTGTCTGTCTAGGTTTTGTTTTTTAAGAGTTAATAGCGCTTTAGATTCCAAGTAACTTTGTTGTTTCAAAATAAAATCTTGGTTTTCTATGTAGCCAATTGTTTCCCCTTTTTTGATGTAATCTCCTTCTATGTATTTTTTGTTTCCGTTTATTATTCCTGCAGCTTTTGGCGATACCGAAGAATAGGCATTGGGTGGTAATCCCAATGTTCCCGTAGTTTTTACGAAATCATTTACTTTCATTGGGATAAAATCCCCAAACTCTAGGTTTATGGTTTCCATTTGTTCCTTGGTGAGGTGAATTCCTTCTTCGTGTTCTTCTTGGCCATATTCTTCTCCATGAGAATGACCACTGTGGTCGTCTTCTTTTACTGTTTCTGATTCATGAGAATGCCCATGATCGTTTGTCGTTTCATTTCCTCCACAAGAGAAAAGAAAAGCAGTAAGTATTATTGATATAACTATATTTTTCATCTTAATTTTTTTAATTATAAAAGGTCGATTATCGACTTATTGATTGGTAAGGTATTGGTAATTGGATATTGAATTAAAAAACTGATTCACCTCATTCCAATAGGTAAGGCTATTTTTTGTGGTTAATTCAATGCTATTGAGTAATTCCATATAGCTAATCTCCCCTTTTTGATAATTTAATTTTGTAATTCTTAATAATTCTGGATTCATCTCAAAATGTAATTTCTCGGTATTCTCCATGCCATATTTATACTTTTTGATGTTGGTTTCTTCTACCAAAATTTGCTGGTTGTAACTCAACTCTGTTGCCTGGTAATTAAGAGTAGCAATATCCACTTCTATGTTTTGTGCTGCAATCTTTCTTTTGGTTTGTCCTCTAAATACGGGCAAAGCAATTCCTGCTTGCACTCCTGTTAATGGTCCTCCTTGGTAGTAGTTTTGAGCAGAATATCCCACTTTGAAATTGGGTTTAAGTTCTGCCTGCATTACTTTAGATTTTGCTTTTTCAACTTCTATTTGTTGGGCACTCAATTGCAAAAATAAAGAAGTAGTAGAGTCTTTTAAATTCGGCTCTACGGTATTTATTTGGTAGTTGGAGGTAAATGCTTTTTCATCATTAAGCAAAGAGTTGAATTCATATTCTAGCTTATAAATATCAAAAACAAGTTGCTTGAGTAGGAGTTTTATCTCTACAAACTTAGATTCTATCGCCATTTTCTCTACCACATTTGTTTCTCCTGCTGCACTTCTTGCTTGTGCAATGCTATAAGCCGAAGAGGTGTAACTAAACTGTTCTCTGTACACTGCCAATATTTGCTTTTTGCATTGCAAAGTATGGTATAGCTTTCTCACCTTCCATTTTATCTCATTCTGGGTGAGGTTTCTATTTACATCACTTTGTTTTACTAGGTTGTTTTGCAATTTATTTTTGGCTCTTGTAGCTCCCAAACTAGGGAAGTTTTGTACAATCCCAATTTGGTTCATCTGTTGGTTATTTCCCTCAATCAATCCATCCCCTTGGTAAAATACTTCGGTAAGTCCTGGCGAATAACGCAAGTTTTGAAGTTTTTGATTTTGTTCATATTCCAAGTTTGCTGCTTTCACGGTTGGGTTGTTCTGCATAGCAATATGTATGGCGCTATCTACAGAGACTTCAGTTTGTGCTTGCGACACAGAACCTATTCCTACTAAAAAGAGTAGGGTGAGAGCACTGTTTTTGATGTTTACGGGAGTTGGTTTTTTATTCTCACTCCATCTTTCTAGCCAGTAATAAAATATGGGTAAAATAATAAGAGTAAGAAAAGTAGCCGTAAGTAATCCGCCAATTACTACCGTAGCAAGTGGTCTTTGTACTTCTGCACCTCCCGAGGTAGAAATTGCCATTGGCAAAAAACCCAAAGAAGCAACTGCGGCAGTCATCAATACAGGTCTTAATCTCACACGAGTTCCCGTTTTTATTCGTTCCATAATATCAGTCATGCCTTCTTTTTTTAGTTCATTAAAGTATCCTATGAGTACAATTCCATTTAATACGGCAACTCCAAACAAGGCTATAAATCCAATTCCTGCCGAAATACTAAACGGTAATCCTCTTAGCTCTAACGCCCATATTCCTCCAATTGCCGACAAAGGAATAGCAGTAAAAATAAGTGTTGCTTGTGCTATAGAGCCAAAAGTGAAATACAAGAGAATGAAAATTAATCCCAGTGCAATGGGCAAAGCAATAGAAAGTCTTTCGTTTGCTGCTTTTAGGTTTTCAAATTGTCCTCCGTAGTTAAAATAGTATCCTGCGGGTAAAGAAACTGAGGTTTCTAGTTTCTCTTGAATACTTTCTACCAAGGTTTCTACATCTGTATCGCCCACATTTACACCCACCACAATTCTTCTTTTTGTATCGTCTCTAGAGATTTGCATAGGAGCATTTTCAAACTTCACATCACTCACTTCTGAGAGTGGAATTTGCGAGCCATTATCTAGGGTAATATAAAGATCTTCTACACTATTGATGTCGGTTTTTAGCTCTTCGTTCATTCTCACAACCAAGTCAAAATTACGGTCGCCTTCGTAAATCACACCTGCTTTTTCTCCAGCAAATGCCGTTTTCACAATGTTATTTACATCTTTCACATGCAACCCGTACTGAGCCAGTTTGGGATAATTATAATCAATTGTAATTTGTGGCATTCCCGTAATTTGTTCCACTTTTACAGATCCCACGCCACTTATTGTGTTAATTATCTTTTCTGCTTCTTTGGCTTTGGAGAATAAAATATCCAAATCATCTCCATATAGTTTTATAGCAATATCGGCTCTAGAACCAGTCATAAGCTCATTAAATCGCATCTGAATGGGTTGAGAAAATTCGTATTCCATTCCAGGAATTGTTTTCAATACTTTCTCCATTTCATCAAACATTCCTTGTTTGGTAGATGCAGAAGTCCATTGGGATTTTGGTTTCATAATCACCATTATATCTCCTGTTTCTATGGGCATTGGGTCGGTTGGTATCTCTGCCGATCCTATTTTTGTTACCACATCTTCTATCTCAGGAAAGTTATCCATTAGCTTTTTCTGAATTATTTTGGAGACTTCTATACTTTGGGATAAAGAACTTCCTGGAGGTAATATTTGATGAAGTGCTAAATCTCCTTCTTCCAATACTGGAATAAATTCTCCTCCCATGCGTGAAAACACAAATACACTCAAGGCCAATACGAATAGTGTAACTCCTACAAATAGTCGCTTAAACTGGAATGCTTTCTCCAACAAAGGAGCATAGATGCTTTGGAAAAAAGCAATCATTTTGTCGGCAAAAGTCTTCTTTGTTTTTATCGTTTTATTCAAAAATAAAGCCGACATCATTGGGACATAAGTAAGCGAAAGAATTAAGGCTCCAGTAATGGCAAGCATCACTGTTTCTGCCATGGGTTTAAACATTTTTCCTTCTATTCCTACCAAGGCCAATATTGGGATATACACCATCAATATGATGATTTCTCCAAATGCAGCCGAACTTCTTATTTTCTTAGAAGCAGTAAGCACTTCTTCGTCCATTTCGTGTTCGTTAAGCGTTTTTCCTGCGTTCTTCAGGTGAAGCCTATGCAGTATTGCTTCTACAATAATTACAGCTCCATCTACTATTAATCCAAAATCTATAGCTCCCAAACTCATTAGGTTTGCCGAGATTCCTAGTTGGCGCATCATGGCTACGGCAAATAACATTGCCAGTGGGATTACAGAAGCAACTATTAATCCTGCTCGCCAGTTTCCTAAAAACAAGATTAGAATAAAAATAACGATTAATCCTCCTTCTATTAAGTTGGTAGAAACCGTTCCCATGGCTGTAGAAATTAATTTATCTCTATCCAAATAAGGACGAACGATAACTCCTTCGGGCAATGATTTTTCTATTTGAGTCATTCTCAATTTTACTTTCTCAATTACCTCTGCCGAGTTTTCGCCTTTAAGCATCATTACGGTTCCACCCACAGCTTCTTTTCCATCTGTAGTTAAGGCTCCAAATCTTGGTGCTTTCCCAAACTGAACCGTAGATACATCTTTTACCAAAATAGGATTTCCGTTTCTCACAGAAACAACAATATTTCCTATGTCTTCTAGCGATTTTGCTATTCCATTGGTACGGATGTAATAGGTGTTGGGATTTTTTTCTATGTAAGCTCCTCCAGTATTTTCGTTACTGTTTTGAAGCGCATCAAACACATCTGTAATGCTTAGGTTTACCGATTTTAATAAGTCGGGCTCTATGGATACTTCGTACTGCTTGAGGTAACCACCAAGCGTATTTACTTCCACAACTCCATCTATTCCCGAGAGCTGCCTTTTTATTATCCAATCTTGTATGGTTCTTAATTCGGTTAGGGAATATTTATCCTCATAACCTGTATCGGCCAAGACTACATATTGGTATATTTCACCCAACCCAGTAGAGATTGGCGACATTTCTGGAGTTCCCAAATTGGCTGGTATATTGTCTTCGGCAGTTTTTAGATGCTCGGTTACCAATTGCCTAGCTAGGTAAATATCCATTTCTTCTTCAAAAACCACAGTTACTACCGATAAACCAAATCTAGAAATAGATCTAATTTCTACCGTTTGTTGTATGTTCTGTAGAGATAACTCTATAGGCGTAGTTATGAATTTCTCTACTTCTTGCGTGGCAAGTGTAGGCGAAGAGGTTATTATTTGCACCTGATTGTTGGTGATGTCAGGTACGGCATCTATAGGTAAGTGTTTTAATGAGTAGCCTCCCCAAATAATGAGAGCGAGTACCAATAATCCAATTACAAATTTATTCTTTACAGAATAAGTAATTATTTTATCAAACATAGTTTTAGATTGATTGCCAAATAGTTTTGGCAGGTTAAATTTTTGTACAAAATGGGCGTGTGTTACCCCAATAAAAATTTAACTTACGACAGGAGGATGCCATATTCCACCTAAAAATTGGTAAGAATAATTGAAAACGTAATTGTCAGAATACGTGTCGTTTACTTTGGTAATTTCCTTTTCTATAAGAGCAGGAGAAGGAGCCAAAACGTGTATTCCGCAACATTGACAAGCACAAAAAGGAGGGCAAGAATCTTCTTCATCTCCATGACTGTGGTTGTGGTTGTGATCATCTGAAAGTGAAATTAATTCATTTTCGTGGTGTACCGAATTAGACACCATAGAATCTGTGCAGGGCATTGTTGCCAATGCAAACACATAAAGGGCTAATATGAAGGTGATCATTCTCATTTCATTACAAATATAAAATTATTTTTTATGTTATTGAAAATAAAGTAATTTCTTACCTTTGTGGCATCATTTAAAACAGATAAATTATGAGCGTAGAAATAGAATTGGAAAAAAGGAGTGAAGGTAAATGTGAAATGTGTGGAAACACAAATGGACTAAAAGTATACGACATACCGCCAATTGAAATAAGGACAGCAAACAAAGCAGTATTTGTTTGTGATACTTGCTACGAACAAATGGACAACCCAGATGCTACTGAGGAAAACCACTGGAGATTATTGAACGACAGTATGTGGAGTGAAATTGATGCAGTGAAAGTAATGTCATGGAGAATGTTGACAAGATTGAACACAAGCTGGACTCAAAACTTACTAGACATGATGTACATGGAAGATGATGTACTAAAATGGGCAAAAGCAAGTGGAGAAGGAGTAGAGGGAATGATTGTGAAGCATAGAGACAGTAACGGAGTTATTCTTAACCAAGGAGATTCAATAGTATTGATAAAAGATTTGGACGTGAAAGGAGCAGGATTTACTGCAAAGAGAGGAACGCCAGTAAGAAACATAAACCTAGTGAACGATAACCCAGAACACATAGAGGGAAAAGTAAACGGACAAAGAATTGTAATTCTTAC
>CAXIAX010000104.1:0-7790 GCA_964021785.1 uncultured Flavobacteriales bacterium | reverse complement strand
GACTCTACAGTTTATGGAGACACCAACCATAATGGAGAATTGGACTTGGAAGAAAAACTGGCTTTAGGAAACATTGCGTATTTATATTATTTCATTTTAATATCACATATTATCTTATCTGTAATTATCACTCCTTTTGTTTGTTTCACTTATCTCAAAGGATATTTAGGCGACTACGAAGGTCACAAAAAACTTACTCGCATCACTTTCCCTCTATGGATGTATGTTGCCGTTACTGGAGTTATCGTTTACTTTATGATATCTCCTTACTATATTTAAGCTATGAAGATTGGAATTGGAGGAATTATTGGAGCCATAGTAGGAATGTATTTATTGAAAGGTAATTACCTTGGTCTATTAATTGGCTTTGTAATCGGCTCTACTTTTGATAGTTCAAATAAATCCAATCAAAGAAAAAAAGATCCAAATTTTGATTTTGGAAAATATCTAATGATGCTTTCTTCTATAGTAATGAAGGCTGACGGGGTAACAATGAAATCGGAATTGAATTTTGTTAAACAATTTTTTTCTAAACAATTCGGAGAAAACAGAGCATCAGTGCATATCAAAAATCTAAAACATTATTTAGAACAAGATATTTCTTTGGATAAAGTTTGTAAGATTATTGATAACAATATCAATCAATCTTCTAAAGTACAATTACTACATTATCTTATCGGAATAGCTGTTTCGGATGGAGAAATGAGCAACAGTGAAATGCAAACTCTAAGAAGAATTGCACAATCTTTGCGAGTTTCACAACAAACATTCAACTCCGTTTTAGCCATGTTTAATTTTAGAAATGAAAACGGGGGGTATAATCAGAAAACAAATACAACAAGTCAAGGAGGAATATCTATAGAAAATGCATATAAAGTTCTAGGAATTGATAACTCCGCTTCAGAATCAGAAATTAAAAAGGCATACCGTAAATTAGCTATTAAATATCATCCAGATAAAGTAGCTCAACTGGGAGAGGAATTTCAAAAAGGAGCAAAAGAGAAATTTCAAAAAGTTCAAGATTCTTACGAAAAAGTTAAAGAATCAAGAGGAATTAAGTAAAACTTTCTAGTTAACAATTTCTTAATCACATAATAACAATTTTTTAATTGAATACCAATGCGTTAGGTACAAACACTTAGCGTTCAAATTAAAAACAAGCGTTAACAATCTTACACATTTTGTGAAAATATTTTCAAATCTAACATATATTGAATTAGAAATTATATATATTAGAAGATTACTAATGAAATTTAACTGAATAACATGAAGAAAAATTACTTTTTAACTATAATGATTACGCTCCTTAGTTTAGGCGCATTTTCACAAATAACCGCTCCGTTTTTGGAGTCATTTACAGGAGGAAGCACATCTACTCCCCCAACAGGTTGGACTGAATCTTGGACAACTGGTGATGGATGGAGTTTTGATGCAGGAGTTGGATATGCATTAGAAAATGTACTGGATCACACAGGAACAGGAAGTGAGACTGAGTTCGCGCATATTGATCATTCTGGAACAGATTTAGACGCAATTTTAGAATCTGACACAATAGATGTATCGTCTGTGCCAAAGCCAGAACTAACTTTTTATTATAATTCCAATTTAGGAACTCAAACACTTGACCCACTAAATTTTCTTTATGTAGAAGCTTATGATGGTACAAATTGGATAACTCTTGAGAAAATCCAACAAGATAATGCAGGAATTTGGAGTGAGCACAAATACAATTTGTGTCAATATATTTTTAATACCGATAAGGTATTGGTTCGTTTTAGAGGTTCAGATGGTGGCCAAAATGCAGGTAGTGCATTTTACATGGATCAAGCAATAGATGATATTTCTGTTGATACTCTAACAGAAACTTGTTCTTCTGCAGGAGCACTTACTGTTTCAGCCATAACAAGTTCTTCAGTTATAGCTGGATGGTCTGCTGGTGGTTGTTCAGATTCAGCTTACTCTGTAGAATATGGTCTTTCAGGCTTTACACTTGGAACAGGAACAATTCTTAATTCAACCGTAGATAATATTGCAATTACTGGATTAGCAGCTTCTACACCTTACGATTTTTATGTTACAACTATTTGTCCTTCTGGAGATTCTGCTTCTGCTGTTGGACCATATAGTTTTAGAACTGCATGTATATCTGGTCTTTCTGGAAACTACACTATTGATTCTACCTCGCCTACTGCAGGAACAAACTTTCAATCTTTTGAAGAATTCTTTGCAACAGCATTAAATTGTGGACTAGATGCCGCAACTGTTGTAGATGTTGTAGCTGGTTCTGGTCCTTATGTTGTAAGTGCAATTGTACCAAATATCCCAGGTTCTTCTTCTACTAATACTTTAACTTTCAATGGTAATGCAAATACAATTAACAATGGAGGCGGAGGCTATTTCTTAGCATTAGATGGTGTAAAACATTTAACAATTAATGATTTCATGTTTGTTAATGAAACTCCTAATACTCAAAAATTTGGTATTATGATGAAAGGTGGTTGTGATAGTATTACTATTTCAAACAACACTATAGACATGGGTACGGGTTATACTTCTTCTGCTTCATGTGGAATATGTGCAACAAACTCATTGACAAGCGCTTCATCTAATGGAGATAATGCTGAGAACATAACGATAGATAGCAACACAATTATTGGATCTTATTATGCAATCTCTCTAAGAGGGACCTCTACTTCTGTAAAATCATCAGGACATAGAGTAACTAATAACACTCTTCAAGATTTTTACACCTATGGAATCTATAATTATTACGGAGATAACATAGTAATTAAAAATAACGATTTGAGTAGACCGACAAGAACTACGCTTAGTACGTTTTATGGGATTTATTCATATTACACAGTTAATGACTCAATTCTTAGTAACAAAATTCATGATGGAGGTACAGGAACCTACACAAACTACCCTATAACACACGGTCAAGCAACAAATACAGCTGCTGCCCATGCAGTTATTGCTAACAATGCAATTTATAACAACAATGGATCAGGAACTCAATACGGAATTTATTTAAATTCTACTCAAGCTTATGTTGACGTTCACCATAACACTGTTCAATTGAATGCTAATGGAGGATCTGGAACAATTAGAGGAATCTATGCTTCATCTACTCCTAACAATATAGATGTAACAAATAACCTTGTTTCTATTGAAGGAACTGGTACAGGTGCAAAAGCTTGTTACTATTCTTCTAGCTCTGCAACTTTCTCTGGTTCAAACAACCTTTTATATATGGGAGCTTCTGGAAGTACATTAGATGCAACTGCCTATTATAGCGGATACCAAACAACTATTACAGATTGGAATACTGCAACTTCAACTACAGGGAATTCAGGAGACTATCCTGCAATAGTACCAGGAACTTACACTCCACTTTCAGGTGCAATTAACGATTTAGGAACTCCACTTACTTATTTACCATTAGATATTGATGGAATGGCAAGAAATGCAGCAACTCCAGATTTTGGAGCTGTAGAATTTGTAGGTCTTCCTGGAGATATGTCAATTTCAAATGCGTATTTATTGGAAAAAGATGCTTGCTATGGAACAACAGATACTGCCTATGCAACTGTTAAAAATGAATTTGGAACAGTAATCGATTTCTCTAGTAATAACTTATTAGTTAATTGGTCTGTAACAGGTCCAGTTGCTTCTACTGGAACAACCACACTTACTTCTGGAACATTAGCTCCAGGTTCTGATACTACTTTTTATGTAACTACAATAGATATGTCTGTTCCAGGACAATATTCTGTTTCTGCTAACATAGGAACTAATACCGTAAATGGAAGTACAACTAATGATACATTAACAGACCACAGTGGATTTGATAAAAAAGCAATTATTGCAGTAGATCCTATCTCTGACACTGTAATACTTACACTTGGAGATTCTGTTAAATTATCTTCTCAATCACCTTTCTTTCCAGGAGGAGCATTCTACATTACTGAAGTTTGTCAGTTTGCTGGAGCTGGAACAGGAACTCCTTCAGCAGGAAGACCATCTTGGCTATTAGCTGATGATTATATTGAAATCACAGGAGTGCCAAATTCAGATTTAGCAGGATATACTTTTGAACAATGGACAAGCTCTTCATTACAAAGTTCTTACACTTTTCCAACTGGAACAGTAATGAGTCCAAATGGAACTGCAATAATTGCAACAAGTCAATTAAACTCTCAAACAAATGACCCTACTAATTTTATATACCTTGGAAACGGAGCATTTACAGGAACAAATGGTTCATCTACAGCTTCAGGAAAAGTATTAAAAGATGCGTCTGGAAATGTAGTTGATGCAGTTGGTTATTACGGATACAATACTTTCCCAGCAGCTTCAGGAGTTACAATTTCTGATTGGGCAGTTGGATTCTCTCATTCTTCTGGAACATGGGGAATTAGATTAACTGGTGCTGATGTAAACTCTGCTACAAATTGGATTATAACTTCAAGTACTGATCCACAAGATCCAAATACTGTTAACGCTAATGTTGTCGTTCCTGTACCATCAACTATTTCTGGATTACAATGGACTGACATCACGAACAGTGTAGCATTGGATACTACTCCTCAGATTTATGCTAAAGGATGGACAACTAATGGACTTTATCAATATGAAGCAGCTTTAGTTACTCCATGTGGAACATTTAAAGATACTTCTGACGTATTAGTATTAATTCAAACTTACGACACTGTACAATATGCAGTTTGTGATTCATTTACTACTCCACTTGGAATGGTAAAACACACGACTACAGGTTTCTATACTGACACGATTAAAGGAACAAGCATTGCTTACGATAGTATTATCCATGTATATGATGTTACAGTTAACTATACTAAATCTGAATCATTCACATTTACATATTGTGGTGATTATTTAAGTCCAAGTGGAAAAACATGGACTACTTCCGGAACATACTTAGATACAATAATGACAGTTGGAGGATGTGATAGTTTAATGACATTTAACTTAACTATTACTTCAGAAATTACATTACCAACTTCAGCTACCGCCTGTGATAGTTATACATGGAGAGGTATGACATTAACAACTAGTAATGTTTATAGAGATACAACTAACAATGGAAGTTGTGATAGTATTTTCGAATTAACATTAACTGTGAATTACAAATCATTTGAAACAATTACTACAACTGTTTGTGACTCTTTAGTTAGTCCTTCAGGAAAAGTATGGAATACCACTGGTACTTATATGGATACAATACCTAATGCAATTGGATGTGATAGTATTATGACATTTAACTTAACAGTTAATTATATTACTTATGCTACAATAGCAAGAACTGCATGTGATAGCACAATGAGTCCTTCAGGAAAAACATGGACTACATCTGGTACTTACTTAGATACAATTGCTAATGCTTTAGGATGTGATAGTGCAATGACATTCAATGTTACTATTAACTACTCTAATTCTAGAACAGATAACGTAGCTCTTTGTCAAGGTCAAACTTACAGAGTAGGTGCAAATGTTTATTCAACTGCAGGAACTTACACAGATTTATTCGCTACAAGTCATGGATGTGATAGTACAGTTATAACTAACTTAACATACTTTGCTCCATCTACTGCTACTGTGAACTACAATTTCTGTATTGGTGATAGTATTGCAATATTAGGAAACTGGTACTATGCAGCTACTACATTTATGGATACAGTTGTTGGAGGTTCTTCTAACGGTTGTGATAGTGTAACGACTCATATAATTACTACTAGAACAGTATCTCCTGCTCTTAACTTAGGTACAGATGTTGTATCATGTTTAGATGGAGGTGTTACAATATTTGCTTCTTCTGCTTACGACACGTACAACTGGAGTTCTGGAGGAACAACTAATGTATTAAGCGTATCTGGTTCTATGGCAGGTGTTGGAACAACAAACCATGTATTAACAGTAACACAAGCATCAACTGGATGTACAGCTACTGATGATATCAATATCACATTCAACAGTTGTGTTGGAGTTAATGAAATTGATGCAGATTTAAATGTTAACTTATACCCTAACCCAGCTACTGACTTTGTTACTATCGAAATTTTCGATAAATACAATACTGGAAACTTGAAATTAGAAATACTAAATTCTTTAGGGCAAGTGGTTTCTTCAACAAACGTAGAAAACACTAGTGAAAAAGTTATAATGGATGTAAACAACTTTAGCAAAGGTTTATACCTTGTTAGAATTTCGTCTGACAAATTATACATGACTAAAAAGCTTATGATTTCAAAATAAGCAGCAACCTATACTTTCAAAACTCTCTTCGATTATTCGAAGGGAGTTTTTTTTTGTTATAAACTCAATGATAAAAACCAAAGAAATATTAGTAAAAATTGTATTTTTATAATTCTTCTTATAAAAAGTAACAAAACCACAAAAAAGAAGTTTATATAACAGATGAACACAACAATTTACAGAGCCCTTTTCGTAAAAATAATATTTAGCATTTCATGCCTGCTATTATTTTCTATGGCCACTTTCGCTCAGGATGATTTTGTAATGAAATTTGAAGGAAAAGTAAAAGATGGTGACGGAAAAGCTATGTCTGGAGCTACCGTTAAGATTCTTCAAAACGGAAAAGAAGTTAGCTCAATTACAACTGATGCAAAAGGAGAATTCAATTCAAAATCATTTTATTATGGCCCTTTATATAAAATTGTTATTTCTAAGGGAAATCATACAGTTAATAATTTTGAAATAAACAGTAGAAATTATGATGAAGAGAGATTACAGGCAGAAGTTGTTGTTCCTATAAAAGCTCAACTATACGACAAAAAAGATGGCATAAATTACTCTATTGTTGAAAACAAACCTATCGAAAAATTCTCGATAAATAATGTAACAGGACAAATTACTGATGATGCAGATTTTCATGAAAAGCGTATTGATGAAATAAAAGCATATTTCAAAAAATTAGAAGGAGATGAAAAAAATAAAGAAAAACAATTTAACGCATTAAAGAAATCTGGTGATGGCGCATTTGACAAAAAAGATTTTGGGAAAGCTATTGAGGATTGGAAAAAAGCTCTAGAAATTAAGGATGATGATGAATTAGCCGAAAAGTTAACTGATGCAGAGATAAAGTATGAAGATATTCTTGAAGCAAAGCAAAAAGAAATCAAAATGCAGAAACTCATCAAAGAGGGAGATGAAATGGTTTCCTTATTAAAATTTGAAAATGCTAAAGAAAAATATGAGGCCGCACAAAGCCTAATGCCAAAAAGCAAGATCCCAAAAGATAAATTAAAAGAATTAGAAACTAAAATTGAAAATCAGGGACAAGCTAAGAAACAGAAAGAATACCAAGAACTTATTGCAAGAGCAGACATCAAAATAAATTCTGAAGGTTATGAGGATGCTAAAAAATTACTCAATGAGGCTAAAGCAATACTTCCTAAAGAAAAAGAGGCGGATAAAAAACTAAAAGAAATTGAAAAAATAATTGCTGATGCTGCAAAAAATAAAGCAAAATATGACAATTTAATTTCTGAAGCAAATGGATTACTAGAGGCAAAAAAGTATGACAAAGCAAAAGAAAAATACACTGCAGCAGGGGATGTTTTACCAAAAGAAACGTTACCAAAACAAAAGATCAAAGAGATAGCAAATCTATTAAAAGAAGAAGCTTCGGAGAAAGCCAGGCTTGAAGCAGAAGCTGCGGCTAAGAAAAAAGCTGAAGAAGAAGCTGCTGAAAAAGCTAGACTCGAAGCAGAAGCTGCGGCAAAGAAGAAAGCTGAAGAAGAGGCTGC
>CAXIAX010000103.1:0-8179 GCA_964021785.1 uncultured Flavobacteriales bacterium | reverse complement strand
TAAGTGGAGGTATTACTGTCGGTACAGCATTTCTATTTTATTTATATGCAATGAATGGCTATGACGCGATAAACGAAGGTCAACCTTTAATTATTGAAGCAAGAAAATCATTATTAGGAGCGGATGTTCTAAGATCAGTTTTAATAATCGCTTTAATTTGTCTTGCATTATATCTATTTATAAAAAATAAAATAAAGACTTCTATTCTTCTAGTAGGTATGGGTGCAATCATATTAATTGACCTGGTTTTGGTTGGAAAGAGATACTTAGATGCTGACAGTTATGCCAATCCAATAGAATATCAAAGCGAATTGAAGGTAAGACCTGTAGATCAACAGATATTCTCTATGGAGCCAAAAGGAAGAGCCTACTATAGAGTTTTTGATCAATCCATTCAAACATTCAATTCTGCTCTAACCTCTTACCACCACAATACTATAGGAGGTTATAGCCCAGCCAAACTACAGAGGTATCAAGATTTAATTGACTTCCAGATTGCTAAAGGAAACATGGAGGTAATAAACATGCTAAATACTAAGTATTTTATTACTCAACAACAACAATTACAAGTGAACAACCAGGCTAATGGTGTTGCATGGTTTGTAAATGAAGTAAAAGAAGTAGAAACACCTATGGAAGAGATAAGAGGTCTTGACACCCTTAAAACAAAGAAAAAAGCCGTAATACTTTCTACTGAATTCAATAAAGAAGACTACGACCAAGTAGGTGACGGAAGTGGCACAATTACTCTAGAGCATTATTTACCAAACAAGATGACCTATTCAGCTACAAATACTACCGACCAATTTGCTGTTTTTTCTGAAGTTTGGTACGGAAAGAACAACAGCTGGAGGGCTTATATAGATGGTAAAGAAGCCAATATTGTGAGAGTAAATTACTTATTGAGAGGATTAGAAATCCCGGCTAATTCGAAAAATATAGAATTTGTATTAGATCCGCCAGTAAAGTATGCTGCAGTTTCTGGAATTTCATCCGCATTGCTTTTGCTTTTACTAATTGCTTATTTCATTCTTCCAGCTAACATCAAAGAAAAATTTAATCTTAATACTAAAAATTAGTTTTAGTTTAAATTTTAAATTGGATCAAAAAAAAACTCTTTACAAATTGTAAAGAGTTTTTTTTACATGATAATAAGTTTTCTCTATTTTAAGGAGATTACGTAATAAGCACAAGTACTTAAAAAATTTCTTAGCACAGGAATACCAGCTACAAGACCAAGTTGCTTGCGTGGCTTTAAATTAAACTTAACTTCATAATTAGGATTAATGAAATAAATCGTCTTTTTATCCACTTTATATTCATTTTTAGATACTATTTTTTGAAATCGTTCTATACTTATCCCAGTATCCTTTATCTCCACTAATTCATCTATTGTTTCTTGTTTTTCTCCAAACATTTTTAACATTCCTTTATACAAAGAATAAGGTAACAAATGATAATATGGCAGTTTAGAGGCAAATTTATTCTCGCAAATTTGTTGATGACCTCCAAAAGGCATTTGCCAAGGCGGAAATCCAAAAAACACTTTCCCTTTTTCTGATAAAAATTGTTTTAAATGGTTCAAAAACACTTCTTGATTAGGAATATGCTCTATTACATCCCTCATCATGATTAGATCAAACTTACCAATATCCCCTTCTGATATATTGTAAATATCATCAGCAATTAGAGTTAAATTTTTATTATTAGGATGCGAAGAATGAACCTCTTTTGCCACTTCAACTTGTCCCACATTAAGATCTACACCGGTAATTTTACAACCAATTTCCATAAACGGAATTAAATTACCTCCTTCCCCACAACCAATCTCCAATACTCTTGTATTTTCATTAATTTCAACTAAATCTTGAACATAAGGAATAACATATTTCTCAGTTGTCTCCCCTTGTTCTTTGGAGTACCTCACTCTATCTAAATGTCTTTCTTGCATATTGTATATATAAGCTTTTTCCGAAGATACTAATTAATTTGAAATAACTAAAGTAGCATTAAGGACGGTACCTAAAAAGATCTTTTAAATTTAATCTTTTCCCGTAAAAAGCTCTGTATGCAACAAACCATTTTTTCATTGAGAAAGAATATTTAAAAAGATACTTTAATGTACTCAAGTTCCATTTTTTTATCCTTTTCCCTTTAAAGTATGAGTTCTTGAAACTTTCAAAATTAAAATACTTTGTTTTAATTCCGTAGGTAGAAAAATAATACCCGTAAGGCAAACAAGCTTCTTTAGATTTTGGCGGCAGGTCTTTAGTTGAAATTAGACTAAACAACTCCTCATAACTTACTGGTTTATAACAGGTGTCCTCTAAGTAATAATAGAACGACTTCCCTAACAGAATTGAGGTTTTACCCCAGTAAGTTGCCTCAATTCCCGAAGTAGACCCAAATACAATTGTTTTGTCACAAGCATCCATTATCGCATAAGTATCAATAGGTTCGTTTGCCCCAATAACAGTAAGGTTATCATATTTCATTTGTCCTATTTCTTCCGTTTGAATATTATCCACTTTGCCTAAATTGGGGTGAATCCTTAAATAAAAATGAAATTCTGAATTACCTTCAAATTTTGATACTATTCTATTTATTGCCTCATTCTGAGTGTTAAATAATTCTGTATAAAACTCCTCAATAACTTTCATTTCGTCTTCAGAGGAATTCAAAATCAAAATATTATTTTTTGTTTTATCAAAATTGGTAGGTAAAGAGTTTAACTCTTGATTTTTAGTGAATGAAATTTCAATAGAATCATCTCTAAACTTTTTTTTCTTATACCAATCATTGGCTATTTGTTTTTTTAAAGTTTCATCTTTTGCGTTAGTCCATAACTCCATCATACTATTATGACGGTATTTTATGCTATGAGGCAAACTATTTTCAAATATTTCATACGTATTTTTCGTTCCCGATTCAATAGATGCATAATCTAATCCTATCAGATTACAGTATTCCAACAAAGGGTAAATTTCGGTAAACCTACCGTTAAACAAAACCACCTTATCTGGATTTTCATTGGCTATTATCTGTTTAAAATTTAAGAGTACATTAATTGCCTTTTCACATTCTAAACTAATTATTTCTTGATATTTATGAGATGAAACTCGGTAATCTCTATAATAAGAAATAACAGAAGAAGCTACACCTCTACCCACATTCACTCCTTCGTATTCAAAATCTAACAACTCATCCAAATTATTGAAAAAAGGTATATTTACTTCAAAAGAAATGTGCTTTAACTTAATAATAGCATCATTAGATATCCCTATTTGCTTTAATAATTGATAAGACCTACTCTGGCAAGAAGCGCAAGCTAAAGTATTGTGCACTGGATTAAAATAACAATTCTCTAGAACATTGTCACACATCACAATTTTCAAACCAATATTTCGACCTTTTAAAACTTCCAAATATTCTGCTGTGAGTCCTACTTGCCTAGAACTTAAACCTGTATTAGAATAAATCAAATACTTTTTCATCTATTAATGTTTTGAGAATGGAAATAGGATAACCTCTTGACAACATTACAAATTTGTTCTTCATAACTAATCGAATTCAAACCAAAATTTGTTTGCCAATTGGCTGTTTGCACCAGCCATTTCTGTTCATGATAATAAGAAATATACCTTACAATTTCTTTTTCAAATTCTTTCTCTGTCAATTTAGACAGATCCAAAATTGCTTTTTTACAAGACTCTACAGATGTAATTTTTCTTGCTGCCCTACATGCCATATAATAAGTATTACCAAAAACCAAAGCAGGAATATTTTTTGTAATTGCCTCCCAACCTAAAGTTCCTGTCAAGGTAGCAACCATTTTTGCATTTCTTATTAAGTCTTCTGAATCTATCTCTAAAGGAACAAGTTCTACGTTTTTTAACTCTTGTAAACAACTATAGAATAATTTATCTCGGTAATGCCTATTGGGTACTTTTCTTACATTAAATTGATTAGGGTGCTCTTTTACATAAACCTTCCAACCCTCCGGCACACTATCTGACAATATTTTTATCATCATCAATTGATTGTCATATTCACCTCCCATTGGCTGTGAAGTTTTTTCGGGTTGCATGTGCAATCCTACAAAAACAAAATCCTCTTTTAAGGATATTTCTTTATTAGCAATTTTATTATAATAAACGTTTAGTCTTATTAGTTTTAATAATTGTGCGTTTAAAACTAAACGATACCACAACCTATTTTTAATTCCATTTAACGAAGAAAAATGGAGAACCTCTTTCTTAAATAAAAATGGAAGAAGTCCCATTATTAGATTTTTTATAGCCTTATCTGCATATCTTAAATACAACTTAAATGAAGAAAATCTATTTTGCTTTACTATAGCTTTTGTTTCCTTAGATTTATAATTCTTAAGAATTTCGGAATCTTTAAAAATAGATTGATTCAAATTATCAGGAATAGTTTTCTTGATTTCATCTATTCCACAATTCTCCATAAAACCCTCAGGAATAAATGGCCAACTGTCTTGATTCAACAAAACTGAGTACTCTGTCAGAAAATGATATTCCAACTTAATTACTTTTAATCCTTTTAACTTACACAACTCATACATAACATGAGTAAAAAAGGAATGAGGTGTATCAAAAACAACAACTGCTTCTATGTTTTTTGATCCGATTACAAAAGAAAAATAATTCAATAATAATAAATATAGTCTTTTCCTAGAAAATGCACTAGTTGGAACCAATGCAGACCTGTCCATAAGCCGCATGGACATACTTTCTATATGCTTTGCATCTAATAAATCCTGTTCAGTTACCACCCAAGGAATTGACATGAATTTCGTGTAGGTTTCTGGGTATAAAAAATCATCTAATGAATTAAATTCTGCCTCTAAAAATGAATGCTTAAGAGAAGCTACCCATTTTTCACACTTTGAAACATCTCCATGAAAATTACCAGCTACTGCCGTATTAATATAGGATAAATTTGCTCCTGTCTCTTTCAAAAATTTGGAAACAATTTCCAATTGAAACTCTTGTGCTATATCTAAAAATGCATAGTTCCCCATAATTATATATGGCTATAAATAGCTCTTTATTTTATCTTTAATTTTTTGACTTAAAGTTCTTGAATTATAAAATTTAAATTTTTCTTCGTTCAACTTTTCAACATTTGAAGTGAAATTCGAAAACACTCTAGGATGTTTTTTCGACAATTCAACAGAATCACCTATTAACCCTTCGTAACCAAACGAATAACCTGCATGAAAATATAAAGAATTACAATATTCTAATTGCAACAATAATCTTGCTCCTTCTACTACTGGAGTACCTTTATGTAATCCAAAAGTATCTTCAATAATAATAGTTCCCTTTTTCCCTGTAAAAGTTAGGATATTTTCTTTCCCAAACAACTGCTCTACTTTCTCATCTTCTACCCTATTACTTGGCTTATAATCCTCTCCCAATGAATCTTGAGCAATTTTAGAAGTCCCTTGAACATACTTATGTGGACCATTATTTTCATTTACATCAGTTAAATAAATGAATACTTTTATAAATTTCAAATATTCTGTGTCTTGATGAAATAGCTGAGCATTACCACTTAAGTTTGACCTATGAGTTGATTTATTTACACTCCACCAGCAATTAGTTTGACACAATACTGGTTCTGAACCTAAAAAATGTGCTACTAAATTCAATAAATTTTTGTCGAAAGCCAATTTTTGAACTTCATCAATTTTTATGATATCTTGTTGATTTGTAACCCAAGCAGTGTTTCCAGAAATTTCAGAAACATTATCCTTAGTTAATCCTTTTATTTTCTTTGTGGATTTTTTCGTATGAAAAGATACTTTTTCAAGTTTTGAAATAATACTATCGCACTTTTTCGAACTAAGTAAGTTCTCGAAAACATGAAATCCTTTTGTATTTAGTTCTTTTGTTATTCCTGTGATATCAAATTCTTTAAATGGATTTACCTCCTGAAAACCTAACTCTATAGGAGACTTTAAAAATAATAAACTTATCATTTCAGATAATTGAATTCTTTCTTTAGTGGAAATAGATAAGTTGTAATGAACTTTTCTTTTATTGTGATCTAAAGTCAAATAATCCCTTGTTTCTTCTGTTTTCAGAATATCTTCAAAAATGACTAATACATTAGTTTGAACATCATTTTCTTCAATATACTTCATTAAAGAAGCTGATAATTGTTTGTCTATTAACGGGCTATTTTTCCAATTCATATCATGATATTTAAAGTTAAAGATAAGTAAAAGTGAACAAAACCTCTTATTAATCTAAATATACTTTTTTCATAATTTCTCTTGCTACATGTGGTCTATAATGGCTCTTTTCGTAGTAGTTTCCTAACGGGATAGTATAATCGTTTATTCCTGAAAAATCATGAATTTTTTCCAAACCAAAAATCTCATTCAATAATTTTAAATATTCTTTATTTATCTCTATTTGATCATACATTGGAGAAATCACAATTTCATATTGGGTATTATTCTTATCGAATATGTTTTTTATTTTAATAAGTTGCTCTTTTACGTTTTTTTCCAATTTAGACGTATCAACATGTATGCTACTTCTATCATAAAAAATTCCTGATTTAATAGTTTTTTCATAATAAGCCACAGAATCTTCTTCTATCAAAATATCTTTCCCATAAAAAATATCCATATCAATCTCATTTATTCTATTAGGGTATTTTGTATTTGCAATGTATTGCCCCATATACCCCCTATGAGTTCTGAATGTTTTATAATCTAAATACGAAATCACAAATTTCGGATTTAAAGATGCAGAAATAAAAGGTGAATAAAAATCAACCATACTGTTTGTTGATATTTTTGGATGTGAGATGGTAAGAGAACTATTTCTTTTTTTAAATGAAGTTTGTTTAAGTAATCCTATATCAATTATAACTAAAGCATTATTTATCTCAATTTCGTTTTTTTGTAAATATTCTAATTTACCCAAGACTCCAATCAATGCTTCATTAGCTGCATCAAAATGAAATGACTTACTTTTTTCGCCTATATATTGATTCCAGTCTTTACATTTAAAAGCTTGCGAACGTGAACTACCAAAAACAAATGAATTTGGCTTATTTGATTCAGCTATCTGATCTATTTTTTTTAAACAAACATATTCTCTATTGAGTGAAACAAACAAATCTTCTGAATAATATTCATCATATTGAAAAAACACCTTAAAAAAATCAAGATAAACAATTGAAATAATTATTAATACACATGGTAATATAAACCATCCTATTTTCTTTAAAAATCGATTCATAGGTATTAAAATTGAAAATAAATAAACTGTTGTTCTTGTCCTGCATAGGAAATAATAGCTATCAATACTGAATAATAAACAAAATGTCGAATTGGTTTTTTCCATTTATTTTCAATCTTCGATAGAGCAAAATCCTCTCTTCTTCCCAACCATTCAAAAAACAAAAAGACTACCAACAATGGCATAAAATAAACAGCTAAATGTCTTTTATCAAAATCAGGAATACTAAAAGTAGATAAAGAAAATATCTCGGACACAATACCTAAAGCATGGGGCATAGAATCTGCCCTAAAAAATATCCAGGCAAATACAGTTATAGCAAAAGTAAATAACACTTGAATAACTTCCTTTAATGTGGGAAAAAACGAGTTTTCAGCTACTACATTTAGATTATTTCTGTTGTTGCCCCTAAGTAGTAATGGCAAGAAATAAACGGCATTAAGCGCTCCCCAAACAATAAATGTCCAGTTGGCTCCATGCCAAAACCCACTTACTATAAATATTATAAATGTATTTCTTATTTTCATCCAGAGCCCTCCTCTACTTCCGCCCAATGGGATGTATAGATAATCTCTAAACCAAGTTGATAGTGAAATATGCCACCTACGCCAAAACTCAGCAATGTCTCTTGAAAAGTATGGAAAAGCAAAGTTTTTCATTAAATTAAAACCAAACAACCTAGCTGTTCCTATTGCAATATCAGAGTATCCAGAAAAATCTCCATAAATCTGGAATGTAAAAAACAGAGCTCCAATTATTAAAGTACTTCCCGATAAATCTTCGGAACCATTGAAAATAATATTAGCATATTCTGCACAGTTATCGGCTATCACAACTTTCTTAAACAGTCCCCAAAGAATTTGACGCATTCCTTCTACTGCCTGAGTATAATT
>CAXIAX010000102.1:0-8248 GCA_964021785.1 uncultured Flavobacteriales bacterium | reverse complement strand
TTGTTTACTCTTTCTGTAGGTGAATGAACATCATGTTCGGCTGCTCCTATGAAACACCAATCGAAAGGATAAGGAGATTTTTGAAGTGCATTTCCGTCACTTCCACCTGCATTTTCTACTTCAAGTTGGTAATTAATTCCTCCCTGATCTGCCAATGCTATAATTTTATTGATGTAGCTTTTTCTCGGTATTCCAGAATCTCTCATAGAGATTGCAACTCCGTTTCCGTCTGTTACTCCATCTGTAATCCAAGTAATGTCCGAAATTAATGCCTGACGAACTCCCCAGTTTTCGTACATATGTCTTGCCAAATAACCTACAGAACCTCCTCCATGCTCTTCCCAACAAGAAAAACATATTACTCCATTCTCAAGAGTTTCGGCTACTTGTAATGCATTCCAAACTCCCAATCTGTTATCCATATAACAAGATTGAACGTGAGAATCTGTTTCAATAAATTCTCTTTTGAATACTAAATCTGTTCCTCTGTCAATTTCTCTGTCCAAAACATACTCATAAGTATCTGGAGCATTTTCATATTCAATAACCAACAATTCGCATTCAAACTTCCCTTTGCTATCTTCTCCTACTAATTTAGTTCCTTCAATAGTTCTTGGTCCTCCTATTTTCACAATTTCTTTTCCGTATTTCACGGTAAAACCAATAGAATCTATGTGGGCAAAAATAGCTGTAGTTGGTTTCCCAAATTTCAACATGATACAATCCTGAAATCCATCACCATAGAATAACTCTGGCTGTACTTTCCAGTTCTTTTTGTTCGTCTCAATGTACTGCAACAAATAGTTTGTCATTTCAATTTCATTTCCCGAAGGAGCATGAATACCACACAATTCTTTTAGTAATTTCATTCTAATATAATTTTTCTTCTATTTCTTTTCTTAACTCTAATAAGGTAAAAGTATCATTTTCTTCCTTCAAATCCTCCCAATTTAAAAAATCTATGGAATCAATTCTTGTCATTACATTTATTTCTCCAACCACATGATCCAACATTAAAAAACCAACTGTTTTAAAATCATCATTTTCCTCTACATAATCCTTAAAACAAACAATAATATCTACCGATTTATTTTCAATGTCTAATTTCCTTACTATTTTAATGTCTGGAATATTTACATCTACTTCGTTTATTCTAAGTCCAAATTTATCCTTCGGCTGTCTCAATCTAAAAAACTTCCATTCTTCAATCTCTGGTGCTGAATAAACCAATTTGGTAGTCGGTTCTACTCCTTCTCTTATTCCATCTGGAGTGATAATTAGGTTATAAAAACCTTCTTCATCCTGGGTTAATTCAGGATTCAATAAGTTATGGTATTCTTTTACTTTTTCAGTTAACTCCGTGTAAATGGAGTAATCTTCTCGATTGGTAATAAATTCTTCTATTTTTTTGTGGTTAATTGTAAACCATTCCCAAAATATTTTTTCTTTACTTATCATTCGTTTATCAATTGTAAAAACAACTCGTTTTCCCATTTGTTTTTGATAAGAGCCCAATCTTTTTTGATTCCTGTTTCCACAAATCCATTCTTCTTAAATAAACTAATGCTGTGGTCATTAGATTCAAAAATATTACAAAACAAACCGTGAAGATTTAATCTATCAAAACTATATTTTATCATCAATTGAAGCGCTTCATTGGCATAACCTTTATTCCTTTCGCTCATTTCATCAATCAATACTCCCACTCCTGCTCTTCTGTGTAACGGGTCGTATTCAAATAAATCTATCGTTCCTATTGGCTTATCGGTATCAACTATACAAATTACAAATCGCAATTGTTTGGTCTCAAAAATATCCTGTGCAGAGTTTACATATTGTAATATCAAGTGTTCCGAAAAAGGAACCAAAGTATTACTCACATCCCAGTTATCGGAATTGTTCTCCCATTTAATCATCAACTGAGCGTCACTTGGCTCAATAGTTCTCAGGTATATTTTCTCTCCTTTTAGCATAGTTTGATTCTCATTTAATTATGTTATTTATTGCAAGTTACAAGTTTTTTGGATTCTCTTTTTAAAAATTACAAGTTTGGATTCTCGCGCTTGTCTTCGGCTACGCTCATACTGAATTGCGCAGTTCACTAAGAACAGTCGAAGTGTTTCCTTAAGCAACAAAACGAGCAATTAATGACCAGTAATCAACTTACCTGTACTGTATTTCACTCAAGTTTCGATAAACCCCCTCTTCTATTTGTACTAATTCGTCATGTGTTCCTTGCTCTACGATCTTTCCTTGATCCATCACTACAATTTTATCACAATTTTTTATTGTAGATAATCTGTGAGCAATAACAAATGAAGTTCTTCCTTTCATCAATCTGTCTAGCGCTTCTTGAACCAACATTTCACTTTCCGAATCTAAAGAACTTGTTGCTTCATCCAAAATTAAAATAGAAGGATTTTTAAGGATTGCTCTTGCAATGGCCACTCTTTGTTTTTGCCCTCCCGATAATTGTATTCCTCTATCTCCTACATAAGTTTCATATCCCTCAGGAAAGGACATAATAAAATCATGAGCATTTGCTCCTTTTGCTGCCTCTATCACCTCCTCTTCGGTTGCGTTTAATCTTCCGTAGGCTATATTTTCTTTTATTGTTCCTCCAAATAGTATTACCTCTTGCGGTACAATTGCCATTTCGTTTCTTAATTCACTTAAATTGTAGTCACTTGCTGGTTTCCCATCAAATGTAATCTCACCTGAAGTAGTATGATAAAACTGCAACAACAAAGCCGATAACGTAGATTTTCCTGCTCCTGACGAACCTACCAAAGCAATTTGTTGCCCTGCAGCTACATCCAATGAGATTCCTTTTATCACCTCTACATCATCCCTTGTTTCGTAAGAGAAAGAAACATTATTCAAGCTTACTTCTCCTTTCAAGTTCAAGTCTTTTTCTTGCGCTTTCAATTCTAGCTCTTCTGTTTCTCCTTCAAGAATTGTCATAAGGCTCTCAGTAGAACCTATTGCTTTTTGCACTTTGGCATACAAATCTGGTAAATTGCTAATTGCACCTCCCACAAAAATGGTATAAAGAATAAAACTAATAAAATTCTTATTGCTCATATCTCCAGTATCTACCATCAGTTTTCCTTGCCAAATGATAAACACGATAGAACCAAACATAAAAAAGATGACAAAAGTTACGAATAACCCTCTCCACTTCACAATTTTCATTGTTTTGTCCCTTACTTCTATTACTTTTTTCTTGTATCGGATGATTTCAAAAAATTCGTTTGCAAAAGCTTTCACATTATTTATCCCCATCAAACTTTCTTCCAATACCGAATTAGATTCTGCTGATGCATCTTGAGTTTCTTTTGCTATTTTCTTAATGAATTTACCAAAGAAAACAGCTATTATTGCTACTACAGGAACTACACCCAACATAATAAAGCATAGCCTTGGCGACATAATAAACAAAGCCACCAAACTCACTACTACAGTAATTATTTGACGGATAAAAGTTGCTAAAGTAGTATTTAGTGTATCTCGTAATAATTCTACATCAGAAGAAATTCTACTGGTTAATTCTCCCACCTTATTTTTATCGAAAAAAGACAAAGGAGAAGCCACCAAATGAGTAAAAGCTTCTATTCTTAAATCTTTGAGGGCATTGGCAGTAAAACTTCCGAATAAATAAATTCTAAAAAAAGAGAAAATTGCTTGAGCTCCAAACACACACATCATTACTATAATTAATGTAGAAGTATTATTTAAATCCAGCAATTGAGTAGTATCTGGAATTAAGTCTTCCATCCCTGGAGTAGAAACTGGTTTTTCTTTTCCTATTAATTGTCCCATTAGATAGGGAAACAACATTGCAGTAACACTTGATAAAAAAAGGAATATCATTCCCAATACAAAGGTACCACGGTAAGGTTTTATAAATCTGTAAAAAGTAGACGCTTTCTTATAAGTGCCTTTTTCAAGTTTAATTCTTTCTGGTCTTGCCATTAATAATTACTTTATTTGATAAAATTGTGTAAATTTGATAACTAAAATTTAGATTTAGGTAAAACAATCATGAAATAGTACCTCATAAAGGTATTGGCCATAGCAATGATCATTTATTTTGCATAAATTTAAAATTATTTTTAATAATACTTT
Source organism: uncultured Flavobacteriales bacterium (assembly GCA_964021785.1). Taxonomy (GTDB): domain Bacteria; phylum Bacteroidota; class Bacteroidia; order Flavobacteriales_D; family CAJJDF01; genus CAJJDF01. The sequence goes on along the minus strand of CAXIAX010000102.1, from coordinate 4,120 downwards.
GTATAAATAATAAATTATGTATTTTTGCAATTCGTAATAATAAACAGATATGAAAAGAACATACCAACCATCAAGAAGAAAGAGAAGAAACAAACACGGTTTCAGAGAAAGAATGTCATCAGCAAATGGACGTAGAGTTCTGGCTAGAAGGCGTAAAAAAGGAAGAAAAAAATTGACGGTTTCTTGCGAAGCAAGACCAAAAAGATAATGTTAATAAATAATGATAAGGACAACAATAGTTGTCCTTTTTTTTTGCCCTTTTTTCAGTAATTTTACCCAATTTGAGTCGAAACAGTTAAAAACTTAGAAAAAAACTAAATAATGCCAAGAAATACGGATATAAAATCAATTCTTATAATAGGGAGTGGACCTATTGTAATCGGTCAAGCATGTGAGTTTGACTATGCTGGATCACAAGCAGCAAGATCTTTAAGAGAGGAAGGAATTGAGGTTACATTAATCAATTCTAACCCTGCAACCATCATGACTGATAAGATGGTAGCAGATAATATTTACCTTAAACCTCTAGAACCAGAATACGTAGAAGAAATTCTTAAAAACCATAAAATTGATGCTGTACTACCTACTATGGGAGGACAAACAGCTCTTAACCTTTGCATAAAATGTAAAGAATTAGGAATATGGGAAGAACACGGAGTTGAAATAGTAGGAGTGGATATTGATGCCATTGAAATTACTGAAAACCGTGATGCTTTTAGGCTGTTAATGGACAAAATTGATGTTCCTATGGCTCCTCAAAAGCCTGCAAAGTCTTTCCTACAAGGTAAAGAAATTGCACAAGAATTTGGATTTCCATTGTGCGTACGAGCTTCGTACACTCTTGGTGGTGCAGGTGCTGCAATCGTTCATGATCCTGTAGAATTTGACCAATTATTGGAAAACGGATTGAAAATTTCTCCAATTCACGAAGTAATGATCGATAAGGCATTACTGGGTTGGAAAGAATACGAATTGGAACTGTTGCGTGATGCAAATGATAATGTAATTATTATCTGTTCGATAGAGAACTTTGATCCAATGGGAATTCACACTGGTGATTCAATTACGGTTGCACCAGCAATGACACTATCGGATACTACCTACCAAAAAATGCGTGATATGGCTATCCGTATGATGCGCTCTATAGGAAACTTTGCTGGAGGTTGTAACGTTCAGTTTGCTGTTTCTCCTGATGAAAACGAAGATATTATTGCAATTGAGATCAACCCAAGAGTTTCTCGTTCATCTGCCTTAGCATCTAAAGCAACTGGATACCCTATTGCAAAAATTGCTTCTAAATTAGCTATTGGTTATACATTAGATGAATTAGATAACCAAATTACAAAAAATACTTCTGCCCTATTCGAACCAACTTTGGATTACGTTATCGTAAAAATCCCTAGATGGAATTTTGATAAATTTAAAGGAGCCGACAGAAAGTTGGGTCTTCAAATGAAATCAGTAGGAGAAGTTATGGGGATTGGAGGTTCTTTCCAAGAAGCACTTCAAAAAGCTTGTCAATCTCTTGAGATTGGAAGAAATGGATTGGGAGCTGATGGGAAAGAAGAAAGAAACCAAGATAAATTATTGTATAGTTTGAAAAATGCAAGTTGGGATAGATTATTCCACGTGTATGATTCTATTAAATTGGGTATTCCTTTCAAAACAATTAAAGAACTTACAAAAATTGATGATTGGTTCTTGCGACAAATTGAAGATTTGATCAATACTGAAAAGAAAATTGAAAAATATTCATTGAATAATATTCCTAGAGAATTATTATTTGAAGCCAAACAAAAAGGTTACGCAGATAGACAAATTGCACACCTATTGAAATGTTGGGAAAGTGAAATCTATACCAAAAGAGAAGAGTTTAACATTAATAGAGTTTATAAATTAGTAGATACATGTGCTGCAGAATTTGATGCAAAAACACCTTACTACTACTCTACTTTTGCAATGGAAAACGAATCGGTTGTTACCGACAAAAAGAAAATCATTGTACTAGGGTCTGGACCAAACAGAATTGGACAAGGAATAGAATTTGATTACTGTTGTGTACACGGAATATTTGCAGCCAAAGAAATGGGATACGAAACCATTATGATTAACTGTAACCCTGAAACTGTTTCTACCGATTTTGATACGGCAGATAAATTATACTTCGAACCGGTTTTCTGGGAGCATATTTATGACATTATTCGTCACGAAAAGCCAGAAGGAGTAATTGTACAGCTTGGAGGACAAACAGCTCTTAAATTGGCTGAAAAACTAGAAAAACACGGAATTAAGATTATTGGTTCTGGATTTGATTCTCTAGATTTAGCTGAAGACAGAGGTAGATTCTCAAACAAACTGGAAGAACTAAACATTCCTTACCCAAAATTTGGTGTAGTAGAGAGTGCTGAGCAAGCCCTAGAGAAATCTAAAGAACTAGGATTCCCATTGTTGGTAAGACCATCTTACGTGCTTGGAGGACAAAAAATGAAGATTGTAATAAACGAGCAAGAGCTAGAAACTCACGTAGTAGATATCTTGAGAGATATGCCAGATAACCAAATCTTGGTAGATCATTTCTTGGGAGGAGCTATAGAAGCTGAAGCAGATGCAATTTGTGACGGAGAAAATGTATACATCATTGGAATGATGCAACACATAGAACCTGCAGGAATTCACTCGGGAGATTCATATGCTTTGTTACCACCTTACAACTTGGGAGATTTAATTCTTACTAAAATGGAGGAATACACTAAGAAAATTGCATTGGCATTGAACACTGTTGGATTAATAAACATACAGTTTGCCATAAAAGATGATGAAGTTTATATCATTGAAGCAAATCCTAGAGCATCTCGTACAGTACCATTTATCGCAAAAGCTTATGACGAGCCATACGTAAACTATGCTACTAAAGTAATGTTGGGAGCTAAATTGAGTGAATTTAACTTTACTCCTAAAAAAGAAGGATACGCAATTAAAATACCTGTATTTTCTTACGAGAAATTCCCGGAAGTAGCCAAAGAATTAGGACCAGAAATGAAATCGACAGGAGAAGCGATCTACTTTATTGACGACTTGAAAGATAAGTTTTTTAGAAAGATTTACTCTGAAAGAAACATGTTGTTGAGTAAGTAAAACTCTAAATACATTAATTACAAAAGGGAGAAAGCAAATTGCTTTCTCCCTTTTTTTTTGTGATTTTTTTTAATATTAAGTTTTATAAAGGTGACGTTTACGTCCGATTGAGTGTGCTAATCAGCACCTCTAAAATATACATCAAAAAAAAATAAATAAAATTTTATTAACTGAATGTAAGCGTTCTATAAATATATTTTCGTAACTTCCGCATATCAACAAGTTAGCACCAATAAAAAACCGAATGAAAATCCTAAACATATTTAAGTCTAAAAAAGGAAATTCAACTGGGAATAGAAATGTAAAATTTTCAAAGGGTGAACTTGAAAATACGGAAGTAGAATTTGATTATGGAAAACTATATCAAAATTCCGAAAGTTCAATAAAGATTTCTTCTAACAAAAACCAAGTTGAACTGCTATCCAAACTACTCGACAATCTGAATCCACCTTTCTATATACTTTATGTTCTTGTTGTATCTCGAACGAATAAAAAGCAAAGAAGATACCAATCCCCTCTTTTTAAAAGTAAAGCGGAAATTATTGAATTTTTAGAGAATTATAAAGTATACATTGAAACTGACGGAAGACACCACATTTGGATTTGTACAACTGATAATAGTGGATTACTAGTATACGACCAACATAATGTGATTTTTGGATATGGGGCAATTAAACAATTTCAAAATACAATTACCAAAATTGGATATAAAGAAAAGAAATTTGAATTTCCCATTCCGCATTGTCATTCTTTTCACGCAGAAAACGACAAATATGAAGAGGCTATTATTAATCATTTTGAATGGGAATTATTCCCTTTAGAATCAAACGATACTTATGATGAATAGAAAGAAAAACTGGTGCTAACACTATGTATAAAACATAGCTAGTAAGTGCTAAACCGAAAGTTCTGTGCTTTCTACTAAGTTCACCAAATCTGCGATTTGGCATTAATGAAAAACAAAATGTAAATGCCAAATCTGCGA
>CAXIAX010000101.1:0-8347 GCA_964021785.1 uncultured Flavobacteriales bacterium | reverse complement strand
AAAAAAGCAAACCTCAATGAGATTTGCTTTTGTAATTTAGGATCTTAGTATTTGCGATTATATCGCAGTAGAGTCTACTTCTTCAATTTCAGATTTATCATCACCTCCAATTTTTATATTGTACCAATCTATTTTTCTAGAGAAATACATAACAAAAGCAAGTATGGTAAATATCCCAATACTTCCTATGAGCAGTGCGTAATCTTGAATTTGAATAATTGTAAAGATAAACGTGTAAAGAATGGTAAGCAAACCAAAAGTAAGTACCCCAATTTCTTTAGACTTTACACTGGATGAGATATAAAAGGTAATAAGTGAAAGAGTAAGAATAGCAGAAATAATATAAGCGTAATTGAAATCAATATGCTCACTAAAAGCCAATAACAAGGAATAAAATACGATAATCGCAATTCCTACCAATAAATATTGAATGGGGTGAATGAAGATTTTTTTTAGCATCTCTACAAAGAAAAACACCATAAACGTAAGTACTAAAAATAAGATAGCGTAACGAGCTACACGATACGATTTTTGGTAATTATCTACAGGTATCATCAAGTTTGTACCAAATACACTTTCTTGCACACTGTATTTATTTCCTGTCCAGCTTTGTGGGTAATTTCGGTTTAGGTGAATAATATTCCAATGCGCCATACTTCCTCCATTATCTAGTTTTTCGTTTGTATCGGGTAAGAAATTTCCCATGTAACTGTTGTCCTCCCAGTCCGAAGTAAGTACCAAGTCGGTAGTTTTTCCTAGTGGAGTAAAACTAATAAACTGGCTACCTTTTAATCCTAGTTTCAATGAGAATTTATAAGAATTAGAATCCATATTGATAGGGATTTCTGCATTTATTCCGTTATACACAATGTCATTGGTACTCGTACCCGATTTGAAAAGAGTAGAGGTAGTATCCCATTTCAATTCTATTTGATTTTCAATTCCTTTCAAGTCCGATATTCCAATGTTTAGCGTAGCATTCTCCCATAAAATATCTGTAGAATCTATATTATGCTGCTTAATGTCTAGCTTATCAAAACTTCCTTCAATATTCAAAGTAGAGTTGTAGACAACAATTTCGTAAATGGATCTTTTTCGGGTTTGGTTTTTTATATCTCCCTTTATATTTAGTGTTTCTGGCATGTAATAAATCCAGTCTTTCACTTTCACGGTTTTGTATTCTTTTGTTTTATCGGAGTATTGTTTGGTCGTTTTATAATAGGGAATAGAAATGTAAGGGCCGGAAATGGTTTGTCCGTTTGCCCATTTATCATTCACTTCATTGATGGCAGATTGATGAGTTTTTTCTCTTTCATTTATGAGTCCTTTCACCATTACGGCAGGAATTAATAAGATTAAAATTAGGATTACAATTGCGCCAATTTTAAAATAGACATTGTTCTTTAGGTTTTTCATAGGGCTTTTTTTTGTTTGTTAATTGGGGAATAATTTATTGTTTTTACAGAAACTAAGTATCAGGGTTTATATTTTCTAATGGCCTGTTAAATAAGGTTAAAAAAAATCTGTATATTTATAAATGACTGAGGATTACTTGCATTATAGCTGGAAATATAAATTGTTTGAAAATACTGCATTACAAACAACAGAAGGAGAGGATCTTGAAATCATTAATTTTGGATTTCATAACCACGATTCGGGGCCCGATTTTTCTCAAGCAAAAATTAGAATAGGCGATACTATTTGGGCAGGAAATGTAGAGATTCACATCAATTCATCCGATTGGATGAAGCACAATCATCAAAAAGACAAAGCATACGATTCGGTAGTGTTGCACGTGGTATATAATCACGACAAAGAAATAGAACTTACCCAAGGTGCTGTATTACCTGTATTAGAATTGAAATCACGGTTGGATTACACGCAGTATGAAGATTATCAGCAGTTTGTTTTTCGTTCTATCCCATGCATTAATCAATTACAAGAAGTACCAAGTGTTATCATTACCTCAACACTGGATGGAATGCTTATAGAGCGACTGAAACAAAAGACAGAACTGATAAAAGAACAATTGGCAGAGAATAATAACAATTGGAGTCAGGTTTTTTTTCAGCAAATGGCCAAAAGTATGGGGCTTAAAGTGAATGCCCAAGGAATGGAAGAAATGGCAAAAAACACTTCGGTATTGTTGTTTGATAAACTAGGAAGTAACAAATTGGCAATAGAGAGTATTTTGTTTGGACAAGCAGGCTTGCTCGAAGAAAATAGAGCAGAGGAAGAGGTTTATTATAATGCTTTGAAACGAGAATATGCCTTTCATAAAATGAAACATAGCTTGGTAGCGATTACCAAACAAAGCTGGAAGTTTTCTAAAATGAGACCTTCAAATTTTCCTACATTACGGTTGGCTCAGCTTAGTGAGTTAATTGCATCTAACTCCTCTTTGTTTGATTATTTTATTAATAAAGAAATTACGATAAAAAAGATAAGAGAAAAGTTGAGTTGTACAATAAACGAAGGGTTTTGGTACACGCATTATACTTTTGCAACAGAAAGTAAACCCAAACAAAAATCGATTGGTAAAACCCTGATAAATTCCATAATAATTAATACTATTTCTCCCTTTTTATATGTCTACGGAGTTTATAAAGATGAGGAAGTATACAAAGATAAAGCTATGGAGTTGCTTGAGGCTTTACCTCCAGAAGACAATAAGATAACTCGTTTTTTTGAGGGGAAAATAGAAAGTGAATCGGCAGCAAATACACAAGGGTTAATTCAATGCTACAAAGAGATGTGTGTAGCAAAAAAGTGCCTAGAATGTGGAATTGGGATTCATATTCTTAAGAAATAGTAAAAGACTAGATTAAGTTTTACTAAAAATAAAAGCAAGATTTGTAAGCCGGGTCCTGTTTATCCTAATCGAAATTAGAAACGTCTATCATTTATCTAGGACTGCAATTGCTCACAGCCTCCAACAACCTACCCTCCAGAATCGAGCGAGCAGCCCTCAAGCTCTGGTTTATTTGGTTTTTCATCACATAAGGTTTACCCAATACGACTGTCGCCAGCCTTACCCGTGAGCTCTTACCTCACATTTTCACCCTTACCCCGATTGCTCGTGGCGGTTATTTTCTGCGGCACTTTCTGTTTCCACTCAAAGTGAACCCTTCCCGTTAGGAAGTATGTTGCTCTGTGATGCCCGGACTTTCCTCCTTGTAATAAATACAAGGCGATAGAAAATCTTGCTTTGGTGCAAAGGTAATTTTTATAACTAGATTTTGAAGGATTTTTTAATGAGAGTGTTAAAGTTTCATTAATATTTTGATAAATAGACTCAAAACCTTTCAAATGTGAACGGAAGTTGGTAATTTAAAAGGATAAAAATTATTATTAATATTAAATAACATAACAAAATGGGAAAATTTGATGAGTGTATGGATACATACAAAGCAGAATTTAAAAAATTAGGAGTAAGTTTTGATGAAGATTTATTGACTAAAGTAGCAAAAGGATGTGGACCTTCTATTTATAATAAAGATGCATCTACAGTTGCAGGATCTGATGCGAAAGAATTGGAAACTGTAAAGAAAAATTTCTTAATAGGGAAATTAGGATTGACAGAAAAAGATGATTTGGATGGAGCAATTTCTAAAGTAGTAGATACTTTTGGTTCTTCTAACAGAAACAAATATAGAGCAATGTTTTACTACATGCTGACTAAAGAATTTAAAAAAGAATCTGTTTATAGTTAAATAGAACGTATTTAATAGAAAAAAGCTCCCTTCGTAAGTTGGGAGCTTTTTTTTTGATTTTTTTCTGTCATTCCAAACTAGACTCGGTATCTAAAGCTATTCATTAAAATGATTGTGATTTTTTATTTATATAGTTCTTGCCATCTTCCTGTTCTTAACTTATTATCACCTTCAATAATGTAAGAATTTCCAGTTTCTATTTCTTTGAAAACTCCATATATCATAGAGAGTGCAATTTTGATTTGAGTATTGTCTTTGAATAAAATTACTGCTTTATAACTTCCCCCTTTATAGATATAATTTTTAGTTTCATATTTAGATTTCTTAAAATATGGAATTGCAAGTTTTAAATCAAGTTCATTACCAATACATAATGAATCTTGAGTATTAATATCTATATCAGAAAAATTTAAATCACAATTTTCATAAATCACAATTTTATCAACCTCATTCCAATCAATTTCTTTGTCTTTACACGAAGTTATGGTTATAATTATTAGTAAAATAGTTAAATACTTTTTCATAATTATCTTATTTCTGAGAATCTGAATATCCGAGAATCCGAATATCTAATTTAAAGCCTCAACCAATTTATCAATCGCCAAACCTCTATGACTTATTCTGTTTTTAGTTTCCATATCCATTTGTGCAAAGGTAATATCATAGCCATTGGGCATAAAAATAGGATCGTAGCCAAAACCATCATTTCCTGTTTTTGTTTCAATGATTGTTCCTTCTACAATTCCTTCCATTAGGGTTTCTTTTCCGTCTTGGATTAGTGCAACCACAGTTCTAAATCTTGCTTTTCGGTTTTCTTTTTCCTCTAGTTTCGATAAAACTAACTCCATGTTCTTGTCACTCGATTTGTCTTCGCCTGCATACCTTGCTGAGTATACTCCCGGTTCATTGTTTAGCGATTCTATCTCTAATCCTGTATCGTCTGCAAAACAATCGGTTTTGTATCTCTCGTAAAGGTAACGAGCTTTTATCAAGGCGTTTTCATCCAAAGTAGAGCCAGTTTCAGGAATGTCTTCATTAATACCTAGCTCTTTTAGCGAAACTATTTCGTAGTTACTCAGTTTAGACTGTACTTCTTTTAGTTTGTTTGGGTTGTTGGTGGCAAATACTAGTTTCATTTTTATTTTTTTATTTCCAACTATCGGGATTCTTTTTTATCGTGAAAGAAATATCTCAAATCTATAGATATATAATTTCCAGAAACATCTCCTATAATTGTTGTACGGTAATTATCTACTTGGCTAGTAGCATGAATTTCTCCTAAAGGACGAAATGGATTGGTAAGAGATGCCCCCAAATAAAAAGCTCCGCTCTTTTTTGTTCTGTATTCTACACCAATGTTTGCAACATATGCAAGGTTCAAATTCTTTACATAAGTAATCTGCGAAAAATTTTCATCTTCTGAAAGTTTACCAACGTTAGAAGCTCTAAAGTTGACAGAGATTCCTGTTGCAACATTCATATACCATTGCTTACTTAGTCTTACATAAAACAAAGCCTGTATGGGCACTTCGTAAGTCACAATAGAATATTCTAAAGAAGTACTCAATGCAGTATCTTCTAGCATTGCCTCCATAGTGAAACTTCTTTTGTTATAGTTAAGTCCTGTTTCTAGCGATAGTTTATCAATCAATTCCCATCTTATTACTGCTCCAAAATTCAAACCCAATTCTGGAGAGAGAGTAACATTCAGTCCATTTTCTGATAAGTTTAATTCCGTTACGTTTAATTTTTCTATGGGTAATATAGGCTTGTATTGCAGTCCAAATGTAGCTTTGTTTTGTGCATACATTGAAGTCAATCCTATAATTACCAATGAAATTGTTACTATGTATTTCTGTATATTCATGTTTTACTTGTTAGCTTACTTTTTCACTCCCTGCCACTATAAACGACAAATCATTTAAATAAGTATTTGCCAAGTTAATAATTTCTTCTGGAGTGATAGACTTTATATCTGCCATATAGGTGTCATAATAATTATTCGGTAGGTTATAAAAATAAAGGGTTTTGTAACGTTCCAATAAATCAAAAGGGCCATCCGTATTTTGTAACAAAGAACCAAGCATGTAGTTTTTCACTTTAGTCAATTCTTCTTCGGTTACTTTTATCGTTTGCATACTTTTAATTTCCTTTCTTATTTCATCAATTGTAGCTTGCGTAACGTCAGTTCCCACTTCGGTATAGATAATCATGTTTCCCATGTTTTCTTTAGCCATAACTACAGATCCAATTCCGTAAGTGTATCCTTTTTCTTCACGGATATTTGCCATAAGTCTAGATCCAAAATAACCACCAAAAATAGTATTCATCACTTTAAGCTTGGTGTAATCTGGGTGCTCTATGTTTATGATTGGTTTCCCAATTCTTATACAAGATTGAATAGCTCCTTTTTTCTCAATAAATTGAAAAGTAGGAGAGTAGTCGTTTTTACCAAAATTAAATGAATTGGTTGTTTCTGGAGTTTTTAAACTCCCAAAAGTAGAGTTGATTAGTTCGTAAACAGATGAATCTACTTTTCCTGCTACAAAAATATCCATTTCGCCAAAATTGTAATAAGTTTCGAAAAAATCGATACAATCTTGTCTTGTTATTTCATCAAAAGAAGAAACATCTACTGTGTTTTCGTATTGTGTTCCTTTGAATACTTGTTTAGAGTATCCTATAGAAGCAATTGTTTCTACTTTCTCTAAATTGATAAGGTATTTCTGTTTTTTAATCTTTATTTTCTTGTCAAACTCAGCTTGCGGAAAACTAACTTCAGTTAATATTTCTTTCAATACTGGTAATACCTTTGTTAGGTGTTTGTTTAGTGTATATAGAGTAACAGTAGCATAATCAGAGTTGATATCGGTTTCTAAAAAAGCTCCGTAAAAATCTATTTTGTTAGCTATTTCTAAAGAAGTGAAAGAATTTGTTCCTTCTTTCAGCATAGCATTGGTCATAGATGCAACAAGCGATTTGTTCTGGTATTTAGTTCCCGCTTTAAAAACGAAATCTATTTTTACCAATTCTTCTGTTCCTGCATTGTATTCAATGTAAGGAATAGCATTATCTAATTTTTTTATAGTTGGCAACACAAAATTGATAGAGTCAATTTCATGAAAGGCTGGGGCAGTGGTTCTATCTAGTTTAGTCATTTTAGTTTCTTTTTTTTATTCAGTCAGACTGAGCGGAGTCGAAGTCTAACTCGAGTTTAAATAGTTGAGATGTGTTTTTCTTTCAAACCTGTTCTCGATACAAATTAAATTCCTATTCAGTCATTTATTTCACTTGAACTGACAATTTTAGTGCTGTCAGTTCGAGTGATTTGAAAATGCGATAGCAATTTTCAAATCGTATCGAGAACCACTTTCTCTATTTTTTTAATTCATTACTTCTTATCTGATAAATAATAAAGCGTAGAACAGTTTGAATCTCTCAAATATTCTTTTGCCACTCTTTGTATGTCTTGTGCAGTTACTTTTTCGTATTCTTTTGGCTCTTCGTTACCAAGGTTTGCATCTCCCAATAATTCAAAATAACCAATTCTCATGGCTTTGTTCAGTGCATTCATGTTTCCAAAAGCATCCGTAGATTCTACTTTGTTTTTCACTTTTGTCAATTCATCATCTGCAATAAGATCTTCCTTAATTTTGTTCAATGTTATATTAATGGCTGCATCAGCAGTTTTCATGTCTACACCTTCTTTTACTTTTCCAGACACCATGAACAAACCATTTTCCATGCTTCCCATTTGGTAAGCGCCAATTTCGGTAAATAGACCTTGTTCTTTTACCAAATCTTGATACAAACGCGAAGAACTTCCTCTACCAAGCACATCCGACAATAAGTCTATTGCGTAATAATCTTTGTGCATTCTGTCGCAAATATGCCAAGCTTTGTAAATTCCGTTTTGAGGTACATCTCTTTTTACCTCTAGGAATCTAGCTTCAGTTTGTTTAGGCTCTTGAATTAAATTTCTTTCGTATTTATTTCCTGCCGGTATATCTCCATACCATTTGGTAACTAGCTCTAGTGCTTTTTCAGGAGTAATATCTCCCGCAATACTCAAAATAGCATTTTGTGGTGTGTAATGCTTGTGAAAGAAATCTTTCACATCTTGCATAATAGCGTTTTCTATGTGCGAAATCTCTTTCCCAATAGTTGCCCATTTGTAAGCATGTACGTTATAAGCCAAAGGCCTCAATAATAACATTACATCTCCGTAAGGTTGGTTAAGGTATCTTTGTTTAAATTCCTCAATTACTACACTTCTTTGCACCTCCAAACTCTCTGGAGTAAATGCCAAACTAAGCATTCTGTCACTTTCTAGCCACAATCCAGTTTCAATGTTTTGCTTAGGTAACGTGATGTAATAATTGGTAATGTCGTTACTGGTAAATGCATTGTTTTGCCCTCCCACGTTTTGTAGAGGAGAATCAAACTCAGGAATATTTACTGAGCCACCAAACATCAAATGTTCAAAAAGGTGAGCAAACCCAGTTCTATGTTCATCTTCGTCCTTGGCTCCCACATCAAACACAGTATTTATTGTGATTATTGGAGTCGATTTATCTTCGTGTACCAAGACTCTAAGTCCGTTTGGTAGGGTGAATTTTTTATATTCTATCATT
>CAXIAX010000100.1:0-8425 GCA_964021785.1 uncultured Flavobacteriales bacterium | reverse complement strand
GGACAAATAATAACATTCTTCCTTCTATTCTACATTTTAAAAACCATATTAAATTCTTTATTTAAGAAATCAAAATAATTAAATTTAGTATCTTTAATAACATTAAAAAGCATCCATATGCCAACAAAACCAACCACAATACAAGAATACTTATACGCAATCCCAGAAGAGCGAAAAGCTTCTTTTGACAAATTGAGAAGCACTATTCTTGAAAACATTCCCGAAGGATTTGAGGAAACTATGAGTTATAAAATGCTCGGTTATGTTGTTCCTCATTCTATTTTTCCTGCTGGGTATCATTGCGACCCTAAATTGCCTTTGCCTTTCATTAATATTGCAAATCAAAAAGGATTTATTGCATTGTACCACATGGGATTGTATGCAGATTCAACAATTCACAACTGGTTTGTAGAGGAATACCCAAAAGTATGTAAATACAAGTTGGACATGGGAAAAAGCTGTATCCGTTTCAAAAAAATGGAAGATATTCCTTATGAATTAATCGCAGAATTAATTCGTAAATTTACACCTGAGCAGTGGATCTCTTTGTATCAAAAGAGTTTTACCTCAAATAAAAAACAATAATTCAACTTATTAAAAGTTCATATAGCTATGAAATCTATTTTAAACATATCAATCGCTCTATTTGTTTTTTTGGCTCTTACAAATTGTAACAAGAACCAAGAAAGAGCATATTACCCAACCATTGACACTTATATCAACATAAGTTTACCGCAATACAATACTTTACAAGTACCTGGAGGATGGGCTTATGTTTCTGGGGGGCTAAAAGGAATATTAGTTTATGCAAAAGGAAGCAGTGAATTCATTGCATACGACAGAAACTGCACCTATAACGAAGCTAACTCTTGTGGAACCGCAGAGGTAAATGCCGATAATATTATTGTTGATTGCTTGTGTGACGGAAGTCAGTACAATATTTTTGATGGAGCAGTAAATTCAGCACCAGCAACCTTGCCTTTAAAAGTTTATCAAACCTCTTTTAATTCGTCTAATAACACCTTACGCATTTACAATTAATCTACACTTTTCAGGTATCTGTTTTTAGAACTAAAAAGAAAGAAATTGGTAAGAAAAGCATAGAAGAAAACACCATCTTGTGTTTCTAAGGTATCTTCAGATATAAAAGAAAGCAGTGCGATACACAAACAAATAAGGTAAAAGTAGTTTCTTTCTCTAAATGCTGTAGGCACTGGATAAAGAACAAAAAACAAAAAGAACATCAACCCTACCACTCCTACAGCTATTGTAGTAGACAAATATTGATTGTGCGAACGAAGCTGATACATTTTATCCAAACACTCCTCATTTGCCTTATATTGCTTTTTAAATTCATTGGCTACATCACCTGTTCCCGAACCAAAAATTGGTCTTTCCATAATCATGGCTTTGCTCAATTTCCAGTACTGCAATCTTTGCGCAAGACTATTCCCACTAGAATTTACACCTTGAAAATATCCATCAATTTCAAACATTAGCAAATGAACACGCGACACCATATTGGAATTAGCATGGAGGTAATTGGGAATCCCGTTCTCTACATTTACAATATCCTCTTTAGACAAAGCTGCCAAGCCTTCTTTATCTTTTCGCAGTCCTTTTGATGTTAAATATCTTATTAAAATATATTTTGCTCCAAAAATAGAATCCGACCCATAATAAGGAACCTCAGACACTGCCTCCCAAGACTGTTTCAATTCCTTTTCACAAAGATAATCTGTAGAGTAATTCCCATTATCAAAGAAATAATAATCCACTTCCTCGTCATAAGGGTTTCCACTTAGTGTAAGTAAATCTTTATTTGTAGTATCAATCTTTATCGTATTGTAAGTCGATATTAAATTTTGCCCCAGAAAGATTCCCACCAAGACAATTGGCGCTATCATGGCAAAACCATAAATGCTTTTTTTTCTGAATAAATAATACAGTGAAATAAAAAATAAGGTTACAAACCCTAAAACCAATCCAGTTGCAGACTCCATATAGGATAAGAAATAAAGAAGCCAAAGACTTGTTACCACTCCAAATACCTTTTGAGATACATTATTATTAAAAAGCTTAGGAATCAAAAACAGACTAAGCACAATCATCATAGATAGTCTTATATGCGATATAAACTGAGAAATATCTCTCAATTGACTAATCTCTCTTTTTGCAGGAAGCAAATCTTGATAAACTAAAAAACCATATAATGAACTCGCTAATACCGAAAGTACAAACAACCTTACAATAACAAAATAGTGAGTCTTTTTAAGTCTATGCGTGGTGCTAAAAATGATAGGAAATGCCAACAAAGGAATCTTAATTCTTAAATCCTTGAGGCCGTATGCAAAATCCTGAGTATGAATTAATCCTAAGAAAAATAAGAGAAAAACTCCCGTAGAAAAAAGAGCTACTTTATTGCTAAAAAAAGATTTGAATTTAGAAACAACTCCTCCTTCTAGAAACCAATTTGCAATTAACGCAATAGTTCCCAAACTCATCAAAAATTTTGAGAAGGGCATACCTATAACAATCAAACTCAAGCAAAAAACATGAGTCCAATATCCTGTAATGTACGATATAAAACGTTTTCCTTTCTCTAACATGTATTTTTAAGGCTTCAAAATTTTATCGTATTCCGCTTTATTAGTCAATACCTCTATAGCTTTCAACACATAATCATCACCTATCAAATCGTGTGTCATTTGCCCATCTTGAAAATAATACCTACCAATGATTTCATTTTCAATTAGAGTGGTAATTTCATTTTTAAACTTTTTTAAATCCCTATCCTTATCAGGAGAAAGAGATTTCACTAAAGCTTCAAATTCTTCTTTTGACGACTCATAATACTGCTCTTTTTGTGCAATTTCCTTCAGTCTTTCTAGGGTCTTTTCTGATCCTGTAGAGTATTCAAAATCCTTATTTAAAGCATATTTTACAAATTTTTCATATTCGGCTTCATCCAAAACGAAATCCTTGGGAGATGCAATTGCATTATTCTCATAAAAGTAATCTGTTGCAAAATCAAAAATAATGTCCTTACTTAAAAGAGCTGCACTAATTGAAGACAAAAACCTTTCTTCTACTTCTATATCTGGAGTAATTCCTCTTCCGTCTGTTACCGGCCTTCCGTTTTTTGTCGTAAAACTATGTACCAATGAATCAGAAATATTAATTCCTTTTCCTGTGGTATTTCTGTTCGAATAATCTAATCTCTGTATACATCTTCCACTAGGAGTGTAATACTTTGCAATGGTTAGCTTAATAATAGAGTTGTACTCCATTTCTTTTGTTTGTTGCACCAATCCTTTCCCATAAGACTGATTACCTATTACAACCGCTCTATCCAAATCTTGAAGCGTTCCCGATACAATTTCAGAAGCCGAAGCAGAGTTCTCATTAATCAAAACAACTATAGGTATCTTCAAATCCTCTGGTTTGTTTCTTGCAAAATAGGTGAAGTTATTTTGTTTCAATCTTCCTTTCGTCTCCACTACTTTGGTTCCTTTTGGCACAAACATATTTACAATATTTACCGATTCGTTTAGCAATCCTCCAGGATTCCCTCTCAAATCAAGAATTAAACTTGTAATCTTATTAGAATCTTTTAATGATCTAAATGCATTCCCAAGTTCCGCACTAGAAGTTCCCATGAATTGAGTTAATTTAATATAACCTACTCCATCAGCTACTTCTTTAAAATAAGGTACTGTAGGAATTTTTATCAATTCTCTCGTAACAGTAATGGGCAATAAATCCGCTTCTTTTGGCCTTTCTACAGTAAGAATCACATCAGTTCCTTTCACACCTTTTAGCAATTCACTTACTTCACTAGAAGACTTCCCTTCAATTGATTTTCCATCAATCATTTTAATTAAATCTCCCGCTCTTAATCCTGATTTCTCTGCAGGAAACCCTTTGTATGGATTTGTAATTTGAACAAAATCTCCTTGTTTTCTTATCAAAGAACCTATTCCTCCATATTGTCCACTCTGCATCATTCTATAATCTTCAATATTAGATTCTGGAATGTAATTAGTATAAGGATCTAGAGATTTAAGCATAGCATCAATCCCTGTTTTCATAAGTTCTCCAGGATTGGTTTCATCCACAAAATAGAAGTTAATATTTTTATAAACTTCACTAAAGATGGTAAGGTTCTTAGAGATTTCGAAATATTCTTCGGTATTTTCTTCTTGTGCAATTACCCCAAAACTAGAGCTAATTAAAAAGATTAAAATGTATATTTTTTTCATAATAACAATATAAATAATTAAGGAACTGGATCATGTCCGTGGCCTCCCCATGGATTGCAAGAAGCAATTCTTTTTACCCCCAACCAAGTCCCTTTAAATGGTCCGTGTTTTTTTATCGCCTCTACCGTATATACCGAGCAACTTGGAGAATATCTACAAGAAGAAGGTAAAATAGGAGAAATTGCGTATTGATAGATTCTAACAAAGAAAATCAATATGTAACTTAAAACTTTAAACACTTTGTTCTGTTAAACGTTTTAAAAGTACAATTATTTTCTGTTCTATCAATTCATATGGCACGGGTTTATTTCCGAGAAAAATAAAACACAAAATAAGTTCTTTGTTTTGGGATTTTAGACCCTCATAAAATTCATTTTTATGTAATCTATAAGCCTCCTTTATTCTTCTTTTCATCAAATTTCTATTTACCGCAAGCTTTATTTTTCTTTTGCTTACGCTAACCATCATTTGAGCAGGAAACTTTTGATCGTCATTGTTCGACTCTTTGGCAATGACCATAAAAGGAAATTCTGTAAATTTAATTTTTTCGCTAGCCGAGAATAAAAAATCAATAGATTTTCTATTGCAAAGCCTTTCTTCCTTACAGAATTTGTTTTTCATAAGTGAAACCAGGTTTACTTTCCGTCTATATACATTTCAATTGCCTTCTTCATAGAAGGAATCTTAGGCATTGGAGCCTCAATATCTATTCTTAATCCTTTTTTGGTTACGGCTTCGGCAGTTGATTTTCCCCATACTGCAATTCTAGTTTTATTTTGTTTAAAATCTGGGAAGTTATGGTACAATGATTCTATTCCTGATGGACTAAAAAACACTAATAAATCATAATTTACATCAGCCAAATCAGATAAATCTGATATTACTGTTTTGTACATTACCGCTTCAGAAAAGTCTATATCGTTATTTTTCAAGATGACAGAAATACTTCCATTATGTTGAGCCGATAAAGGTAAAATGAATTTTTCACTTTTGTTTTTAACAATCAAAGGTAAAAGGTCATTAAATTGAGCTTTACCAAAGCTTATCTTTCTTTTTCTGTAAACAATGTATTTTTGCAAATACTTAGCAATAGTTTCGTTTGTACAAAAATATTTCATTGTATCTGGAACCTCAAATCTCATTTTTTCAGCAATTCTAAAATAATGATCTATGGCGCTTTTGCTAGTCAAGATAACCGCAGAATGATCTTTCAATTCCACTCTACTTTGTCTAAAATCTTGTGCTTCTACTCCTTCTACATGAATAAAATGCCTAAAATCTACCTTAATCTTCCTTTCGGCTGCCAAATCAAAATAGGGAGATTTTGTCCCTTCCTCAGGCTTCGGCTGAGAAATCAAAATGCTCTTTACTTTTGTATCAATTGTAGTTGAACTCATATTATTATTAGTTAAAAATGAATTTTAATAAAAATAAAATTGGTATTATTTCCAAGGTGCAAAGGTACAAAATTATATGAAATACAGAAATCAAGCTAGTTAAATAAATGCTAACCCTAGTTAAAACTAAAAACCACGAAGCCAACATAATAGTCAAAACTACCGTTACCAAAGGAATTGGAGAATAATATGAAATTAAAATTACGGGGAACAAAATCAAGCCAAGTAACTCATAATAAGACAATCTCTGATGCAAAAAAGAGCTTTCTTTACTATTTATGATAGAAGCAAAAACAACAAAACCTGCAATTTGGATGATATAAAAACCAAATACACCTAGTACTATTTTTGCCAAATTATAACTCCCTTGATACTCGTAACTAATAATACTTAACCCAATTGAGATGAGTAAAACAACCGAAAGCTGCATAAACAAGCTGCTTTTAGAAAAATTAAAACTATTCCCTTTTGCTTCAAATTTCTTTTTATCTAGCCCTATTGTGGCGATTAATCCACTTATGTAATTATCATTACTCAGCTTTACCACAGCATAAATAATTGCAACAAAAACAAACATGTACAGTCCCGCTACAGGTGCACTACTCTTGGCCACTGGGTTAATAGAAATAATTTGTAAAAAACTGTTCAGCATAAGAAATTGAGGTTCATGTATTTTTTATAACGAAAATACTCTTGCAAAAATGCAGAATTTTACTAAAAAAACTACCAAAACATGATACTATTATAATTCTTTTCCGTTTTTTTGTAGTATAATAATCAAAATTAAAAGCAAATGTCAACATCTAATTACCAAACTCAGATTGATGAGTTTATGAATTATGTTAAAGGTATCGTTCCTGAGGAACCTGAATTTTTACAGGCTGTTCTTGAAGTTGCTGAGACTGTAATCCCATACATAGAGGAAAATCCAAAGTATAAGAAAGCTAAAATTCTTGAAAGAATGGTAAATCCTGAACGTGTTATCATGTTTAGAATTCCATGGCTGGATGATGCAGGAGAAGTTCAAATGAACAGAGGTTACAGAATTGAAATGAACAGTGCAATAGGGCCTTACAAAGGTGGTTTGCGTTTTCACCCTTCTGTAAACTTAAGTATTCTTAAATTCTTGGCTTTTGAGCAAGTATTTAAAAATTCACTTACAACTCTTCCAATGGGAGGTGGTAAAGGAGGATCTGATTTTAATCCAAAAGGAAAATCAGACAATGAGGTAATGAAATTTTGTCAAAGTTTTATGTCGGAATTATGCCGTCACATAGGACCAAACACTGATATTCCTGCTGGAGATATAGGAGTAGGTGGAAGAGAAATCGGATACATGTTTGGACAATACAAGAGACTAAGAAATGAATTTACGGGTGTTCTTACTGGTAAAGGAATTGAATATGGAGGAAGTTTAATTCGTCCAGAAGCTACAGGATACGGATGTGTATATTTTGCACAAGAAATGCTAAAAACAAAAGGAGATTCTTTCTCTGGTAAAGTTGTGGCAATTTCTGGTTCTGGAAACGTAGCACAGTATGCTTGTCAAAAAGTAACTGAACTAGGAGGAAAAGTGGTAACACTTTCTGATTCATCTGGATACATTTATGATGCAAATGGAATTGATGCTGAGAAATTAGCATTTATCATGGAGCTTAAAAACGAAAGAAGAGGAAGAATAAAAGAATATGCTGATAAATTTGGAGCTGAATTCCACGAAGGACAAAGACCTTGGGGAACTAAAGTTGATATCGCATTGCCTTGTGCTACTCAAAACGAACTAAATGGTGACGAAGCAAAAGGATTAGTTGCAAATGGAGTAATGTGTGTTGCTGAAGGAGCAAACATGCCTACAACACCAGAAGGTGTAGCTGCATTTGAAGAAGCTAAAATCTTATTTGCACCAGGTAAAGCATCTAACGCAGGTGGAGTTGCTACTTCTGGATTAGAGATGTCTCAAAACTCATTGAGATTTAACTGGACTAGAGAAGAAGTTGACGCTAAATTATTACAAATCATGAAAGACATTCACTCTTCATGTGTAGAATTTGGAACAGACAGTAACGGACACGTAGATTACGTAAAAGGAGCAAATATTGCTGGTTTCGTAAAAGTTGCTAATGCTATGCTAGCACAAGGGTTAGTATAATTTTAAAATAAAAAATGATTGAAAATCAGCAGTGAAAGTTCACTGCTGATTTTTTTTGTCTACTATTTTTAGTATATTTATTGATATTATAACACAACCAACCTACTAATGGCAAAGCTCAATGACAAAATGAAAGGTGGATTTATGGACATTCTTAAGAAGTTCTTCGCCTCACTTTTTTCTTCTGATAAAGCAAAAAAGTAAACCATTTATTGAATAATAATGAAACAGATTCTTTTAATCATATCACTTCTTTTTGCAACTGTATCTTTCACATACAGTCAAGGTAATTCTGCAGAAAAAACGAAGACGAATAGAAGAATTAGCTACAAAAAGCCTCAATTTCCGGGTGGAGATAGAATGCTAATGCAGTATTTGTCTCAAAACATCACCTACCCACAAGAAGCTATAAACAAAGGAATTCAAGGCAAAGTATATGCAGAATTCACTATAGGGATTGACGGAACTATCTCCGATATAAAAATTCACAGAGGAATTGGCGGAGGATGTGACGAAGAAACCATTCGAGTTATAAAATCTATGCCAAAATGGAACCCTGCAGAACAAAAAGGCAAAAGAATTAAAGTAAAACATGCACTTCCTGTTCAGTTTTATTT
>CAXIAX010000099.1:0-8431 GCA_964021785.1 uncultured Flavobacteriales bacterium | reverse complement strand
TTTCCTTTTACAATATAATTTCCTGTCCACTCTCCCAAAATTGCTCCAGGCTCAGGAGTTTCTCCTGCTTCTCCATTTATGGCAACTTCGCAATTGTATTCTTTCCCAAACCAAGAAGTAAGTCTCTTTTTATCAATCACTTCATCCATCTTTATTTCTATTCTTGGATGTGTTAAATCTACTATAGCCAAATACACTCTCCCCAATGGATTTTCTTTTTTGAAAGAAACCAAAGTCATGGCTTCGTTCAATGGTTTTTCGAATACGGAAGCTTCTGGAAAAACTGAAGTTATGCTTTTACTATCAAATAGTATTGAATTGGAAACTGCTGTTTGTGAAGAATTCATTGAAACATTTTCTACCTTCTCATTCACTACATTAATCTCATTTTGTAATAAACTGATTTTCTTATCGAAGAAAATTAAACACAAAATAATTAAAACCAATCCTCCTGCTCTTCTATAGAATTTACTCTTGAATCTGCTTTTGAAAAGAAGTTTCAATACCAAATAAAACAAAGCAGATGTAACCACCAAGCCAATAAAAATAACAAAAAATGGTAATTCCAAAAATCGTAGAAATACCGATATCAAACTATCTATTAAGAAATTAAATTTATCTCCCATTGTAATTAAATTTTTCGTCTAGTTGAGGAATCCTCAAATTTATAAATTCTTTTAATACTTCTATTTCTTGTTCCCAAGTATAGTCGTCCCAATAGTAGGAATCTGTAACTGGCCATCTTTCAAAATTACGAGCTACATGAGGTTCCAATTCCTTTACCAATATATCTACTCTTGTTTCAAAATCAGATACAGATACTTTTCCGATTTCTCTTAATTCTTTCCATCTTGCATGTAATCGAGCCTGATAATTATTTGCATTTTTGTTGTACAATCTGTCTAGTAAGGAATTTCTTTCCCAGTGCGAAGTTGTTTTCATTAAGTTCAATTCATTATCGGTATCTCTACCAAAGCCACTATCATAATCCCACAGTGAGATTTTAAATTTCTCCTTTTCTCCTTTTCTGTATAAATAAAAATTCTTGTACACGGCATCTCCGTTATTGGCAAGCATAATCATTATTTGCCAATCTATTATGTTATCAATGTCAAACTTTCTCTCCACTTCATTGGCAAAAACATTATCCGGAGCATGAAGAATAAATTCTTTCAAAGAATCCATAAATATAGTGTAATCAGCCTTTTTAGGTTTAGGATATTTTTGATGGTAATAAGTTTCTCCCGACTGCGGTTCTATTCGTGTTTTACTAAAAACTGCACAATCTTTAAAAATTAAAGCACCTTCTGTCTTTTTCTTAATTCCCAAACTTCTTCTGTTTACTTTTTCTGTTAATTGATAAATTCCCTCGTAATTTCCGTTATGATAAAACTCTATTAATTTAATTTTTGGAGCAAAATTATCATCATCCCAACTTCTAAATAAATCATAACTCAATATATTTCTGATTAATGATTTCTCTAAATAAGAAGAAGTAAAAACCCAAGATTTATTCTCTATAAGCCCATACAAGCTTTGTTTTTCATCTAATTTAACTGTATATGATTTTTTTGGATAACCAATTGAGCTTCCTCCTCTTTGTTTAATTCTGGCATTATAAACTACAGAATCATTTAACAGAACTACACAAGGAACTTTTCCTGAACTACTCAAAGTATCAAACTTTATGTTCACTTTTGCTAAAACAGGATTCTCATTTATTTCTTTCGTTTCTTCACAACTAAATAGAAATATTAAGAACAATAATGATGTTATATAAATTAAGATTCTTCTCATTTTACAATCTTTATTGGTAATACCTTATTCACTTTTGCCCAACTGCTATGTACTTTATAATTTACCTCATTTAGATTCCAAACATAAGCCAAAACATTTACTTTTTCTCCAATAGGAATACCATTCATAAACATACTAATTCTAAATGGCTCGTATTCTACCCAATCGTCTTTTATGTAAAGGTAGGCTAGTTTATAATCGTAAGATTCTCTTGTAATTGCATTCTCTACAGTAATTACTACCAGAGCGTTAAACGGACGATCATGATATTCTAATCCTGCATTTACTTCCACATTTATGGTTTGTGTTTCTACAGAATCTATCGTGTGACGAATAAATTCATAATATTCATTATTTGTCTCTTTATATGCTGTAATCTTATTTTCTGCAATCAATGCTCTACTTACAGGTTTTTTCCTTTTGTAAAGAGTCATAGTAGATGTTTCTTGCCTTGCAATTGAATCATATAAATCGGCAAATTTCTCTACATTTTCCTGCCTATCAATCACATAATCGTATACCCATTTCACTGTATCTCTTTTAAAATAAGATAAAGGCATATATTCCTGGTAATCCTTATAAAATTTATAATCCCAACATGCAATGGTCGTTCCTTCTATATAAATACTTGGTATATGTTCTTGTTTTGTTTTAGATTCTATCTGTTTTACTTTTTCGAAAAAGACATCTGGTAAATTATCTTCTTCCCAATTTACCACATGATCTGTATTAAAATGCAACACAAAATGAACGGGCAATAACAAAATAGGTATCATGACAAAAGGAAGTATTTTTTGTGTTTTAATACGATCGGCAGCAAAACAAAAAGCTCCAATAAAAAACAAATACAAATGAGAACCTGTTCTTTGAAACGGATAATTTACTTCAAATAATTTTGCCATAAGAATGATTCCTAAAACATTTAAAAACAAAAAATAGAAGAAAATATTACCTGCAGAAAATACAGCTTTCTTTAAAGCCATTACCAATATAAAAACAGAACAAATAATTATTAAACCCTGAAGAATAAACCATTCATCCAAAGTAAAAAACATATGCTGCATAAGCGAATAAACGGTATCCTGCCAAAAACCATTTAAATATCCCCACCATAAAATTCCTTTTTCTTTAAAATGAAATAAGATTTCTAATGCGTAATAAATAGAAAGTAAATAACCCGAAACGGATAATAAAACGATTATTAAATTTAATTTCTTAAAATAATAATCTCTCTTAACAATTACATTAATCAATAAAATTAACCCAGAAATAAAAAAGAAAAGCAACAAAGAGAAATTAGCATACAATGCCAAAATCATGGCCAATACACTGAAAGGAATATCCCATATTTTGTTTCTATTTACAGATTGAATTGTATAATAAATACTAGCAATGATACACGCAAAAGATAATCCGTAACCTCTGGTTAATGAGAAATAAGCCAATAAATTAAGGGAGAATAAAAATCCTAAATAGAATCCCCATTTCACAATTTTATGCTTAAAAAACAAGCCTATTTTATAAATATAAATCGCAAAAGGAATAAATGCCAATACATTAAATAATCGAAGTGAAAAAGGAGAATTTCCAAATAACGAATAAGATACGTAGGTCAACAAAGTATTTAGCAAATGATTATTTGCTTTCTGAAACTCATTGTAAGGAGAAAAATAACCGTTTTTCACATACAAGGTATAAGTAGCTACTTCATCTACAAATAATGGAATAAAAATGGCTCTTACAATTATAAAAATAAAAGCAATTAGAAACAATACAGAATAAACATTCCTTTCTTTTAATTGAAACATAGATTTGAAAACAGTTTTACTCATTGCACTTTTTGAAAAATAAAAACATTAGCATAATGTCCAATCAAATTATTGGCTAATTAACTATACGTCTGCTTCTATAACTTTAAGATTATCAATGATGAATTTTTGTCTATCTGGTGTGTTTTTACCCATATAGAATTCTAATAATTGTGCTACAGTTGCTTCTTTACTAATCAACACTGGCTCTAATCTTATATCTGCTCCAATAAAATATTTAAACTCATTAGGCGAAATCTCTCCCAACCCTTTAAATCGAGTTATCTCAGGATTTTTACCCAAACTTGCCATTGCTTCTTGTCTTTCTTCTTCAGAGTAGCAATACTTTGTCTCCTTCTTGTTTCTCACCCTAAATAATGGAGTTTGTAGAATATAAACATGTCCATTTCTTACCAAATCTGGAAAAAATTGCAAGAAAAAAGTAAGTAGCAACAACCTAATGTGCATACCATCAACATCCGCATCAGTTGCTATAATTACATTGTTATACCTCAAAGTTTCCAATCCATCTTCTATATCAAGAGCAGCTTGCACCAAGTTAAACTCCTCATTCTCGTATACCACTTTTTTAGTAAGTCCGTATGAGTTTAATGGTTTACCTTTCAAACTAAATACTGCTTGTGTATTTACATCTCTAGATTTTGTAATTGATCCACTTGCAGAATCTCCCTCTGTAATAAAAATAGAAGTTTCTAAATGTCTTTCGTGTTTTTTATCGGTCAAATGAACTCTACAATCTCTCAGTTTTTTATTGTGAAGATTAGCTTTCTTAGCTCTGTCTTTAGCTAATTTCCTAATTCCTGTAAGTTCTTTTCTTTCTTTCTCCGATTGCTTAATTTTCTTTTCTATCTCTTCCGCTATCGGTGGATTCTTATGCAAGAAATTATCTAACTTCTCTTTCAAGAAATCATTCACAAAAGCATTCATTGATTTTCCTCCAGGTTCTATATCATTAGACCCTAATTTTGTTTTTGTTTGAGATTCAAAAACTGGCTCCATTACTTTTACTGCTACTGCTGCAACTATAGAAGCTCTAATATCTACCGCTTCATATGTTTTATTAAAAAACTCTCTAATCACTTTTACATAAGCAGCCCTAAACGCATTTTGGTGAGTTCCACCTTGTGTCGTATGTTGTCCGTTTACGAAAGAATAATACTCTTCTCCATATTGTCTTGCATGAGTAATTGCTACTTCAATATCCTCACCTTTCAAGTGAATAATTGGATACAAAGGTTCAGCATCCATATTGTTCTCCAATAAGTCTAATAATCCATTCTTGGAATAAAACCTATTTCCATTAAACCAAATACTCAATCCTGGATTCAAGTAACAATAATTCCAAATCATTTTTTCAATGAATGGAAACCTAAAATTATAATTTTTAAAAACAGTAACATCCGCTTCAAACTGAACAAACGTTCCATTTGATTGGTCAGTATCCATAATAGGCAAATCTTCTTCAAGAATACCCGTTCTGAAAACGGCTTTTTTGGCTTTCCCTTCTCTGTATGCTTCAATCCTAAACATAGAAGAAAGTGCATTTACAGCCTTTGTTCCTACTCCATTCAGTCCTACAGATTTTTTAAATGCTTTAGAATCGTATTTTGCACCCGTATTAATTTTCGATACAGAGTCTATCATTTTCCCCAATGGAATTCCCCTACCGTAATCTCGAATAGAAACTGTCGTATCCTTTACCTTAATTTCGATTTTTTTACCATGACCCATTACAAATTCATCAATACAATTATCCACAACCTCTTTAATAAGGATGTAAATTCCATCATCTGCCGAAGAACCATCTCCAAGTTTTCCAATATACATTCCAGGTCGAAGCCTGATATGCTCTTTCCAGTCAAGGGTTCTTATACTATCTTCATTATAACTATCGTCTACTGCCATGTATCAATTAATGGTTTTTCTTATATTATTTTAAGTGACGTTAAAATACTACTATATTCGGCTTTAAACAATAGTTTTCGAATAAAATAAATAACAAGGTTTTTAACAATATACCAATGAAATATTAGTTTATATTAAGTGAAAATGAACAACCAATTCCTTAAATTTACGTTTACATTAAGGACAATAAAATCGCACCATTAAATCATTTCAGCACATATTACTTTTCATTCTCTTTTTAGGGATAAGTATGTTTTCTTTTTCAAGCCTACCAGCTCCAGAAGTTAACTGCATTACAGTTCTCCCAAATGGGAATATTCAAATTTCATGGGATAAAGTAAATGACCCTTCAGGAATATTTAATTCTTACAAAGTCAACATAGTATCAGGCTCAACATCAATTCAAGTTCAGTCAATACCTAATATAAATCAACTGTCTTATATTCATACTGGTGTAAATGGAAATTTAGCTTCTTTCAGTTATATAGTAGGAACTACCTGCTCTGCCTCTATAACCAACTTTTCTGATACAATTTCATCCATGAAACTTACTGTAAACAACCCTAGCAATGGATTAGCAGTATTAAACTGGAACAAAATTTTTAAACCCACCAATAAAGCTACTGCCAGTAATTGGTACAAAATTTACCAAGAACATCCATTAGGTACATGGACCCTTATAGATTCTACGCTATACGGAAATGAATTTTATAGAGATACAATTACTATTTGTAACGATACTGTTAACTACAGAATAACAAATGATAACTCAAATTGCATATCAATTTCAAGTGTAGATGGTAGTAATTTTAAAGATGTTTTACCACCTAACTCACCCACAATAAAAAGTGTTACTATTGATACTAGTTCAAACCTTGCTACTATTAATTGGAATAAAGGCTACCCATTTGATACAGAAGCATACATAATATTGCAATTTATAAGTGGATCTTGGCAACCTATAGATACTGTTTATGGCATAAATAATACGACTTATACCAACCTAATATCTCAAGCTTTTATTACAAGTGAATGTTATGGAGTCGCAGCTTTTGACTCTTGTTGGTACGGGACACCATTATCACCAAACACTAGTGCTATGGGAACTTCCCATTGTTCCATTTCTTTACAATCAGATTATGATGCATGTAGCAAAACAATCAATCTATCATGGAGTCCATACACCATGTGGAATTCAGGAATTCATAATTATGAGATATTTGAAGAAATAAATGGATCATTTCCAGTTTCTATTGGAACAACCTCCTCTTTATCTTTTCAAGTAAATAATGTAATACCAAATTCAAATTATTGCTATACAATTAGAGCTATTTCTGGAAACTTATCTGACACTTCACTATCAAATAAATTCTGTTTCCAAACAACATATCCTTTTGTTTCAGACACAAACTACATACAAACAGCTACAGTTGTTGATGAAAATAGAATCGACATAAGAATTTTCACACCTGTGAATAATACGATTAAAGGTTACGATATAGAACGATCACAGAATGGATCTGGCTTTACAAGAGTTGGATTTGCCCCAAACACAACCAATCCAATTCTTTTTAGTGATAATACAATAAACTCTTCTATAGCAAGTGTATCCTACAGAGCTATTGCAATTGATAGTTGTAATAACATTACTACCAAAGTCTCGAATACTGCTAAAACGATATTATTAGAAGTAAAAGCTCAAGGGTATACCAATACATTAACTTGGAGCCCCTATAGTGTTTGGGATGGAGGTATAACAAATTATAATATCTACAGAAAGCTAGGAAACAATCCTCCAAATTTAATTTCTACTGTTCCTTCCACAGATTTTCAATATTCTGATGATATATCAAGCTTCTATTCATCAAGTGATGATGGTAAGTTCTGTTACTATATACAAGCAAATGAAAATGTCAACTCTTATGGAATAAACGAGCAGAGCAAATCAAATATATCTTGTGTTACTCCAAACGAACTAATCTTTATCCCCAATGCTTTTACTCCTAATAATGATGGCCTTAATGATATCTTTATACCAACTATAGGATTTGCTAATTACAATACCTATACCCTCCAAATTTTCAATCGAATGGGACATGAGATATTTAAAACAAATGATATCAATGAAGGTTGGGACGGTACATATAAAGGAAAGACACAACAAAATACTTCTTTCATTTACCAAGTTTTAATAGAAAATGCAGAAGGAAAACCACTACAAAAATCAGGCTTTGTTATTCTTGTGAAGTGATCGAATGATAATCTATTAAACCTTCTATTGGTTTCTTAAGAACCTCACTTATTTCCATTCCATACATTTGGGTAACTTCTTGCAAAATATCATTAAAATAAAAAGCTACTGATCCAACAAAACCTAATTTTAAACCCTTGGACTTATTTATATGTAAAAGATGTACTTCAAATAAACTTACAAAAGATTTTCTTACTAAATTTCTTAAATATGAATTTTCAATATTCTCATAAATGAATTTTGAAAACTTTGATAAAAACAAATTTGGATTTGGATTTGAATAGACAGATGAAATTATATCACCCAAGTTAAGTTTATATTTCAATTCAAACAACTTTACAATATCATCATCCATAAATCCATTTAAATAATCTTGGATTAGAAGCTTTCCTATATTAGCACCACTTCCTTCATCTCCCAATATATATCCAATCCCAGATCTTGTAGAGATTACATCTTTACCATCATACTTGCAAATATTACTGCCAGTGCCTAATATAATAGCTACACCAGCACTTTGTTTAAATAAAGAAACTGCAGCAGCATATATATCTGATTTAACCACAATATTAGCGGAAGTAAATTTAGAACGAAACGACTCAATTATATTTTCAGCATATATATAATGCGTACAACCTGCACCATAAAA
>CAXIAX010000098.1:0-8570 GCA_964021785.1 uncultured Flavobacteriales bacterium | reverse complement strand
TAAAATCATTAATATTATTGGTAAGCCCACTGCTTGCATACGCATCTTTCCAACTAGAAAGAACTTCGTTATTTTTAATTCTTGCAAAGGCCAGTTCTAATGCTTTTTGATAAGAACTTGGAGTAACATCAAGAATTTGATTCAACCTAGTATCCCTGCACACAACTTCTATTTTCATGCTAGCTACCAAAGAACTAGCCAACTTATAGGAAGTAGATGTAACAAAATACAACCAATAAGAGGATAACTTAGGAGTCATAACTGGTACTGTCCATATTTTTCGCTTTAAGTTTCTTTCTTTGGCAAAACCCAATAGCATTTCTTTGTAAGTGAGTACATCCGGCCCTCCAATATCAAAATTTTGATCGTAAGTCTCTGGATTAAAAATACTCAAAGACAAAAATGAAATAACATCTTTAATACCGATAGGCTGACATTTCGTATTGAGCCATTTTGGAGTAATCATTATTGGTAATTTCTCTACCAAATCTCTTATAATTTCAAAAGATGCACTTCCAGAACCAATAATAATTCCTGCTCTCAGAGTTGTTAAATGATAGTTCCCTTTTTCTAATTCTTGCTCTACATTTTTTCTCGAACTCAAATGTTCCGATAAATCTGTTTCATTTACTATTCCACTCAAATACACCACTTGCTGAACTTTAGTGGCATTCATAGCTTCTCTAAAATTAACCGCACATTTTTCCTCCAATGATTTATACTCTTTGGATGAAGACATGGAATGAACCAAATAAAAAGCTCCATCAATGTCGTTAGGAATTTTTTGGAGCGACTCTTTTTCCAATAAATCTAGCTCTAGCACAGTTATTTTATCCTTAACTACAACAGACGGATTGAACCGTTTTGCATCTCTTACACAACATACAACTTCATGCCCCTGATCTAGAAGAACAGTTAGCAATCTTTTTCCTATGTATCCTGTAGACCCCGTAAGTAAAATTTTCATATGCTAGAAAAATAGTATAAATTAATTATCTCATTTAGTAAATTTAAGCAATTTTAAACCATGCATTTCACTCAATTTCATTATTAATCAAAACGAGATCAATATGACTTTAATAAAATAAATAATATTAGTAATTTTGAGCACGAGATAAAAAACTAATTCTACGTTTTTACTCGATTTTTTCTTGTAGAAAAACAATCTGAAATAACAATACTTTAATCAAGTAACTCAAACTTTTAATGAACAAGCATAAAGCTATTCGATTTTTAATGGTGTCTACATTTTTATTAATGCAATTACTCATATTGACATTAATAGTAAAGGACAACTATGAAAACGAAACCTTTGTTGCCATTGCGATTATCCTTCTTCTTGCGTTTATTTTATTTTACGGATACAAAGACATAGACCTGCATCATGAAGAATATGCCTACGAAAAATTATTGGTTGCACTCTGGGTTCCAGTAGGAGCATTAGCTTGTTATTTTTTAAATATTTCTATGGGCCTAGGAGGTGTTTTGGCTGCAGGTATTATTGGAACTATTGGCTCTTTTATTCCCAACCTACACAAGAACTCCAATTATTTAAGCCAATTACCTGTCCCTATTTATTGTGGAGCTTTTATAGGGATGTCGAGTATAGAAGTAACTCCTTCTTTGAGCTTTGTGGTTACTGCAGGTATAATTACTTGTGGAATACTTATTCTCTCTAAAAATATTTTTTTGGGTATTGGCGGTAAGCTTGGAACCATTGCATTTATTGGCGTTACCATATCTTCATTAATTTTCTGGATTACACAATGAATAGTTTCATACTCATCATAACGGGAATAATAGGCGCAATACTTACCTATTTTGTTAGCGAAAAACTAAAACAAGGAGCAGTAAGAGCTTCTGCTTTGCTGTCTATTCCGGTAGGCTTGTTTTTTTATTTCTTCCCTCAATTATTAGATTCTTATTTAACTAAAAACATTCCTCTTGTTTTTATTGGCGCAACCTTTATTGGTATGGTTTCATCCGAAGTGAAAGTTAGTTATATCAAATTGGGATTGGCAGGAGTTTTATTTAGTATTATATATATTTATAACACCAATTTCTTTGAAGGATATGGTGGTTCTTTGGGAGCTCTAGCGCTAATCTCTTTACTTGCCTCTATGGGAATTTCTGTTTTATTTTCTAAAAACGAAAAATTAAGCCAATTCATATCTAAGATTAAAGCCTCTTTTTTTAATCAAAAAAAGTAAGGAAGTCATCAATCTATTTTTTTATAAAATATAGATTGAGTGATATAAGACCTGACTTATCCCGCCAAAGAAATTGAAAACTTCTTTTATATATAAATAATTCATTTTCAATAATTAAATATAAGAATTGGAAAGATTTTTTGTTATAAACTTGCTTATCCTAAAAATAACTGTATACTGTATACAAACAATACAATTTATGATAGAAACAAAGATTTTTGACGATTTAAACAAACCAAACGAACTAGAAAAACAAGAAATTATTGATTTCCTGTTTGCCAATCTTGAGCAATATGGAGATCCTCAAAATGACATCAAAAAAGCGATTGATTACTCCCTTAAGGAATTTACCTCATTTGGTGGATTTACTATGATATTAACAGACGAAAATAAAATTGTGGGTGCAACTGTAATTAATGAAACAGGTATGGGTGGATATATTCCTGAAAACATTCTTGTATACATTGCTACGCACAAAGAATATCGTGGGAAAGGATTAGGAAAAAAACTAATGCAAGAAGCTATTAGTTTTTCCAAAGGTGATATTGCACTGCATGTAGAAGCCAACAATCCTGCACAACATCTTTATAAAAAACTAGGTTTTACAAATCCGTATTTAGAAATGAGATTAAAAAAATAAAATATGGCTGAGTTAATAATTCACACGAAAAAAATTCAAGATAACATAAAGTATTTGAGTGCCTATTTTGAGAAGCATAACATTACTTGGAGCCTAATTACAAAAGTATTTTCTGGCGATAAAGAATTTCTAAAGCATATTTTAACGGATGAGATTATTAAAAAAATAGATTCTATAGGAGATTCACGACTTACTAGTTTAAAAAACTTGAAAGCTGTGAACCCAAAGATGCAAACTATATACATAAAACCTCCTGCAAAAATTTATGCTGATGATATCGTAAAATATGCAAACATATCACTGAACAGCTCCTACACGACAATTGTAGCATTAAATGCTGCAGCTAAAAAAGCAAACAAAACTCATCAAATAATTATAATGGTAGAGTTAGGCGAATTGAGAGAAGGAGTGAAAAGAACCGAACTAATGAACTTTTATGAGAGCGTATTTCAGCTTTCTCATATCGAAGTAATAGGAATAGGATCTAACCTGGGTTGCATGTATGGAATAGAACCCTCTTACGATAAACTTTTACAGCTTTCGCTATACCAAGAGCTAATCTCTGCAAGATTTAATAAAGATTTGAAATATGTTTCTGGAGGTACTTCCATTACATTGCCTCTCATAGAAAACAACACGATACCTAAAGATATAAATCATTTTAGAGTTGGAGAAGCCATCTTTTTTGGGACTAGTCCCTTAGACAATAAACAGTTTAAAGAGCTTTCTACAGAAACATTTGAGTTTAGAGCAAATATCATTGAATTGGAAGAGAAAAAAATTGTTCCTGAAGGGATAATTAGTGACGGTAGCATTGGTCACTCTGCAGAATTTAATGAGGAAGACATAAGTGAAACTTCCATTAAGGCAATTCTTGATTTTGGAATCTTAGACGTACACAAAGAAGATATTGAAGCGCTAGATAAAGATTTGAAATTTGTTGGAATCACTTCAGATATGTTGGTTGTAGATATTGGAACTAACAAAACCAAGGACGGAAAAAAGAAATACAGTATTGGGGATAAAATCGATTTTAAACCAAACTACATGGCTGTTGCAAGACTTCTTAATTCGAAATTTATTGATAAAATCTTTGAATAAAAAAAAGGGAGAAATTGAATCAATTTCTCCCTTTTTTTTTTGCTTAATTAAGCTATTATTTTCTAGTCATTACAGCTTCACATGCTGTTACGATATCAATTGAATCTAATCCGTATTTAGTCATTAATTCTGCTGGTGTTCCACTCTCTCCAAAAGTATCATCTACAGCTACAAATTCTTGTGGTGTTGGGATTGTTCTACACAATAATGAAGAAACTGATTCTCCTAATCCTCCAGCAATTTGGTGTTCTTCTGCTGTTACGATACATCTTGTTTTCATTACAGAATTTAAAATAATCTCTTCATCCAATGGTTTAATTGTGTGAATATTGATTACCTCTGCACTAATTCCTTTTGCTTCCAATTCTTTGGCTGCTTCTAATGCTTTCCAAACTAAGTGACCAGTTGCAACTATTGTTACGTCTGTCCCTTCGCTTAACATTATTCCTTTTCCAATTTCAAATGGCATATCTTCTGGAATAAAAATTGGCACACTTGGTCTTCCAAATCTTAAATATACTGGACCTTCATATTCTGCTATTGCCAATGTAGCTGCTTTCGTTTGGTTATAATCACAAGGATTAATTACACACATATTTGGCAACATTTTCATCATTCCAATGTCTTCTAACACTTGGTGAGTTGCTCCATCTTCTCCTAAAGTTAATCCTGCGTGAGAAGCACAAATTTTTACATTCTTATCCGAGTAAGCTACAGATTGTCTTATTTGGTCATATACTCTACTTGTAGAGAAATTGGCAAAAGTTCCAGTAAATGGAATCTTACCTCCAATAGTCATTCCTGCTGCCATCCCAATCATATTTGCTTCTGCTATTCCTGCTTGAAAGAATCTATCTGGAAAAGCTTCTTTAAATGCTCCCATTTTTAAAGAACCAGTTAAATCGGCACACATTGCAACAACATCTTCGTTTTGTTGTCCTAATTCATACAATCCGTCTCCAAATCCTGATCTTGTGTCCTTTTTTCCTAATACTGGATATTCTTTCATAGTTCGTTATTTTTGTGGTCTTTATAAATTTACTTCTACACTAGCGCCTGGGGTAATTTTAAAATCCTTGGTTACCGTGTAAGCTGATGATCTTTTTCTTGTTGGTCTATATACAATCGTATACTTCCCTGGTTGTAATGAGAGTTGGTAATTTAATTTTTCTTTTTCTAAGTTACAAACCCACACTCGTTTTCCTTTTTCTTCAGTAAATACAGAGGCTATTCCAAAAAAGGGTGTATTTATATTAGCAATACCTGCTTGTTGAATTACAATCCTATTTGTTTTACTCTGTTCTACTTTTACATTTTCCATTACAATTCTTGGCAAACTAAGAATTTCTATATCGTAAGTCCCTACAATATAGGTATCCTCACTGTTCATTCTTTGCGCATTTATTGTTTCTTTTTTTCCTTTCTCTCTTATCACACATTTTATCTCTGTGTATGAATTTGCTGCTCCAAGAACTCTAAACTCCAATCCTCCTTGAGGAGCATCTAAAGTAATTGTATTGTGTTCTCCTGCCTTTAATTCTATACCTTCTTTAACCACTTGAGGAGTTGTATGCACTACTAATCTGTATGTTGAAAGAGGATCAACCCACATTGTATCGGGTCTGTTCTTTTTATCCAATGTATGCATAAAAGTATATTTCAACTCTCCCGTTTTCATATCGTAAAACGACATCACAGCATCCGATTCTCTAGGTTGTTTTGCTGTGTTTAATAAGTTTACTTGAACTGTTGTGTTGTTCAAAGCTTCACTCATTACCACTTTCATTACATCCCTAAAAGACTCTTCGGTACTTGCGTCATAAGATTTCCCAATGCATTCAAAATCTTTTAACGATTCCAAATCCATAGCTATTCCAATTACATAAGGCCGTACTTCTATTCCTTTTTCCCTTAGCATTTTTGCAACTGCACAAGGATCTTCATCACAAGCCTCTATTCCATCTGTAATTAATATAATTACATTTCGGCAAGTAGAGCACTCGGGAAAATCTTGAGCTGCATATTCAAGAGATCTAGCAATAGGTGTAGTTCCTTTGGGCTGTAAGGAATTTATTTTATTTTTTATTTTATCAAAATTATTCTTCCCGAATGGAACTTCCAACTTGGTATCGTTACAATCTTGTTGTCCTGGATAAATTCTAGTTTGATGTCCATACATTCTCAACCCCACTTCTAAATTCTCCACCTCAGAGAGTTCGTCCATAGTTTCGTACATCAATTTTTTAGCAACTTTTATCTTACTTGATTCTTGCCATTGTCCATTCATAGAATTGGATCCATCAAAAATAAATAGGATTCTTGTTGTTTCTACCGTTTGTGCTAGGTAGCTAAAACTTAAGCATAGAAATACTATTAAAACAGAAAGTCTATTTGAAAATAATTTCATAAAAGAGGTTTTAATAGAATTAAAGCAATTGTTATGCCATTAGTAATCGCCAAGAGTTTCTTCCAATTGACCTAATGCATTGGCAAGTTGCTCATCATTTGGTGCTGCTCCATGCCATTTGTGTGTTCCTGTCATGTAGTCTACTCCTTGCCCCATTTCAGTTCTCAACAAAACCATAACTGGCTTTCCTTTTCCTGTTAGTGACTTTGCTTTGTTCAATGCATTGATTACAGACTGCATATCGTTTCCGTTATCTTCAGTAAAAACTTCCCACCCAAAGGCTTTCCATTTTCCTTCCAAATCTCCTAGCGACATTACATCTTCCACATCTCCATCAATCTGACGACCATTATAATCTACAGTAGCAATGATATTATCTACTTTATTGGCAGCTCCATAAATTGCAGCTTCCCATATTTGTCCTTCTTGTAATTCTCCATCTCCATGAAGCGTATAAACTAAGCTATCTTCTCCGTTTAGTTTTTTTGTCAATGCAGCTCCAAGTCCTACAGATAGTCCTTGCCCCAAAGATCCAGAAGCAATTCTTATTCCTTCTAATCCTTCTTCGGTAGCTGGGTGACCTTGTAATCTTGAATTTAATTTACGAAAAGTAGCTAATTCGCTTTTTTCGAAATATCCTGCGTGAGCTAATGTGCTGTACCAAACTGGAGATATGTGTCCGTTTGATAAAAAGAATAAATCTTCGTCAAAACCATCCATGTCAAAATCTTTTGCATTGTGATTCATAACTTCAAAATAAAGTGAAACAAAATACTCTACACATCCCAAAGATCCTCCCGGATGCCCTGAATTGTTAGCGTGTACCATTCTCACAATATCTCTTCTTACTTGTGATGCTATCGATTCTAATTCTTTTATATCAGCCATTATTTTTCTTTTTTTCAAATGTAATCTTGATTTAGATGTTGAACAAAGTTTTATAATTAGATTTTTTAAAAGTTATTAACGTTTTTAAGAAAAACCAAAATTCAAGCTCCAAACAACAAATTTCAAACTTTAAATTGATATTATACTTTTGAAAAAATTATGTTTGATTTAATGTCTTTCTCGATACAATTTTAATCGAACTCTCGTTCGTTAAAATCACTCGAAATGACAGATTAAGCTTATCGTATAAAAACTGTCAGTTCGAGTGATTTCAATGAGTGATAACGAAATGAAATTGTATCGAGAACAGAAGTTTTGTAAGAAAAATTCTTAATTTAGCACTCAAAGTAATTCAAATGAAAACAAAAGAACTCTCTTATTATACCAATGGAATTGAAGCCAAGAATACTGTTATTCTTAGCCAAGCTATAACTATGATTGAAAGTTCTAAAAAGGAACACCAAGCTCTGGCTCAACAAATAATAAATCATTGTTTACCGTTTTCGGGAAACTCTATTAGAATTGGAATCACAGGGGTTCCTGGTGTTGGAAAAAGTACTTTTATTGAGTCTTTTGGAACATTCTTAACCGGAATAGGAAAAAGAATTGCTGTATTGGCAATTGACCCAACTTCGCAACAATCACGTGGAAGTATCCTTGGGGACAAAACCAGAATGGATAAACTTGCTGTGAATCCTGATGCCTACATTCGCCCTTCAGCTAGTGGAAAAACACTGGGAGGTGTGGGACAAAAAACGCACGAAACAATCTTGCTTTGTGAGGCTGCAGGATATGAAATTATCTTGGTAGAAACTGTAGGTGTAGGACAATCGGAAACGGAAGTTTATTCTATGACCGATTTTTTCTTACTACTGATGATTGCTGGTGCTGGAGATGAACTGCAAGGAATAAAAAGAGGGATAATGGAAATGGCAGATGCTATTTTGATAAATAAAGCCGAAGGTGATAACCTTACCAAAGCCAAACAAGCAAAGAGAGAATATGCCAATGCTTTGCATTTATTTCCTGCTAAAGAAAGCGACTGGATTCCTAAAGTAGAGTTGTGCTCTGCGCTACAAAATACAGGAATTGAAGAAGCTTGGAATATCATTGAGTCCTTTCTAGTGAAAACAAAATCTACGGGTTATTTTGAGGAGAATAGAAAACGACAAACCAAAGATTGGTTTTATAAATTCTTGAATCATCAAGTTCTAACTTCTTTTTACGAAGGAAATGGAATAGCAGAAAAGCTAAAATCCATTGAACAACAAGTATTGAATGGTGAGCTTTCGCCTTTTGAAGCTAGTAGAATTGTGTTGGGGAA
>CAXIAX010000097.1:0-8589 GCA_964021785.1 uncultured Flavobacteriales bacterium | reverse complement strand
TTGGCTTACCAAGATGTGGTTTTCAAACCCAAATCAAAACCTTATTCTTTCACAGCTCGTTATGCTTTGTTTGATGTAGATAGTTACAATGCAAGAGTATATGCCTATGAAAATGATGTGTTGTACTATTTTTACATTCCTGCTTATTACAGAGTAGGTTCTAGGTTTTACTTAACAGCTCGATACAAATACCGCAAGAAATTCGATTTTTGGGTACGCTACGGAGTTTGGAACTACAGAAACGAAGAAACTATTCTTACAGGATTGGAAGAAATAAAAGGGAATATTAGATCTGACGTTAAGGTTGTTGCTAGGTATTTGTTTTAATTAATTGCGCCTATCTATTTGTTCTCGATACATTTTATTTTTTTTCAAAAAATAAATCACTCGAACTGACAACCTAGATTTACTTTCAATAATTTTGTCATTTCGAGTGGATTTTAATGAAGCTTTGCGGAATTGAAATTTGTATCGAGAAGTGGCTTTGTTTATTGATAATTTATATTGTCATTCCTGCGAAGGCAGGAATCTTATTCATCAGGTTTGCCAATTTGTAATGTAGCTTACATTCAAGTTTTTTCACTAAACCGATTGATATTAAGCTATCGTAAAAATCAATCTGAGGAGTCGTTTAGCGATAGCGTAACGAGTACCCATCTTCTTTATTCGTTTCCAAACGAATATGAAAAATAATTCAGATAGTTATACGAGAATATTTTTATTTTAACAAAACTTTGGTAATGTGGCGTTACAAACGCCAAGATAATTTTAGTCACTCGTTTCC
This sequence comes from uncultured Flavobacteriales bacterium, assembly GCA_964021785.1. Classification (GTDB taxonomy): domain Bacteria; phylum Bacteroidota; class Bacteroidia; order Flavobacteriales_D; family CAJJDF01; genus CAJJDF01. Next base: position 7,805 of record CAXIAX010000097.1, on the reverse strand, counting down.
GCTACCGCTCAAACAAGCGCCAGCTTCCGTGGAATTCTAAGACGTGGACTAGCAGGAAAACAATTTAATTCGGCCTCATTCTAAGGAGTAATTTTAGCGCAGGATTTTTCGTTAATGAGGGAAGAAGTTCCGGAGCTTGCGGAAGAAATCACTGACTGAATCGAAAAATACAAGTTAAAGTTGCAGATTAGAATTAAGTCTAGATTTTTTTTGGTTCGTTTTTTTATCAATGAAAAAAAATGAAGAAGCCAATTGACTATGATGAAGATTATGATTAATCACAAAACTTTGCAGAAGAACACACCCCTTAACCTCCTTCCCGAAAGGTCGGGAGGGTGATTTTTAGCACAAAAAAAACCTCCACACAATGTGCAGAGGTTTTAAAACTAATTACTAGTCACTTTTTACTAAGAGCTTAATTATTCAACTTCATCATTCTCACTTCTACACGTCTGTTTTTAGACTTGTCTTCTTCGCTATCGTTAGATTCAGCTGGTTTTTCCTCTCCGTAGTTTTTAATTACGATACGGTTAGCATCTACTCCTTTACTAATTAAGTATTTTTTTGTTTGCTCCGATCTTTTGTTAGATAGTGCCATGTTGTAATCCAAGCTTCCATCACTATCTGTATGACCAAGGATAAGAATCAATGTATTGGCATTCATGTTTACTTTGGTTGCGAAAGTACCGAGCTTGGTTTTGTATTGTGTTCTCACATTAGATCTGTCAGAATCAAAATATACATTCACAAAATCCATAGTTGTCATATCATCCAAAACTTCTGCAACAGTCATTTTTTCAATATCTTTTTTGTTGTTGTCCAATAAAGTTTCGATATCTACTTTTTCTACTCTAGGGTATCTTACTTTGCTAGTTTTCTTTCTTCTACTAGTTGGGCAACCAAAGTTATCTGCTGGTCCAGGCTCATTGGCACAAGAATCAATGTTATCGTTTAGTCCATCTCCGTCACTATCTTGGCAACAAGTAAGCTGCTCTAGCGGACAACCGTTATTCTCATACACACCAGGAATTGTAGGACATCTATCTACCGTGTCAATTATTCCATCTTTATCCGTATCAGGACAACCTTTGTTTACTCTAAATCCTTTTTGAGTAGGACAAGCATCTTCATAATCCATTATTCCATCAGCATCTGTATCAGGACATCCGTTATATTTTCTTGGCCCTTTCACGTAAGGACAAAAATCTTTGTAATCAGGAATTCTATCGCCATCTGCATCAGGACAACCTTTCATTTTCCATGTTCCAGAATCAGTAGGACATAAATCCAATTTGTCAGAAACTAAATCATTATCAATATCGCTAGGCATTTTATGTTTTATTCCAAATGTTATCCCGGCATACACATTTCCATTATATAATCTTCTTTGACCAAAAAGACCAGTAATGTTATTAGCTCCAAAAAAGATGTTTTTAATTCTAGCATAAGCTCCAACATTTACCTGTCCATTTCTTTGTAATGAAACAGGAATTCCTGCAGAAAACTCGGCAGTTTCATACCTAGCTCCAATTGTATTTATCATTAAATCATGAATTCTAGATGGATCACTTTTTTCCCAAATTGGAAAAGATCCTGAATAGTTTAAATATACATTGGGTAAGATTTGATAATCAAATTGTAAATTTAAAGCAGTAGGTAATCTCATTCGAAAATTTGTATCTTCTGCTTCTTGATTATTAGTTGTAGTTGGTAATATGTCATCATTCAATACAAATCTACTTAGGTTACTATTAAATAGGTCTTGGTAGTTAATCGTGTTATTTTGGTCATTAATAAAGTTGTAAGTATTCGTGTCTTTTGTATACCTAAGACTACCAATGTTGGTAATAGAAGCACCCACTTTGTATTTATACTTATTCATGTGTTTACTTGGGTTCTTTCTTTTTCTATCCATAGGATAAAAGAATTTTTTGTATTTCGGTCTGAATTCGTATACAACTCCCATATCTAATCCCACACCTAGGTTAGATGAGAAAAGTTGATTGTCGTTATCACTATGACCATACTTAAACTCCATATTATCGTAAGTAAGTTGATTGTTTGCATTAAAAGTAACATCTCCTCCCTCTGTATGTAAAAATCTTGCATCAAGTCCATTCATAATTTTGAATGTAATACCTGCTTTCCAAAAGTTTTCTCTATCGTCAATTAATGTTCTAGCATAGGTAATGTTGTGCTCTACCCATTTCATTTGAGAAAAAGTTAACTTTCCTTGGTTAAATTCTTTCCCAATTACGTTAGAGTCTCCGGTAAATGAATTGTAATCCAATAATGTCAATTCATCTTCCATTCCATCAAAATTGGTAAAGTCCTTATATTTAATAGAGTAACCTATAGCATTTTTTTGGTTAATTTCTATAAACCCTGCAAATGCAGTAACTTCTAATAATTCTGAGTAATATCCTTTAAAAGTTGGTTGCCTGTAGGCACTCTTATCAGGAGAGCTATGAATATAGTTGTTTAAGTTTTGACCTATATAATTGTTTGAGTAGGTGTAATTTCCTCCTGCACCAATTGCCCATTTGAAGCGATTGTCTACCAATGAGGCAGGTTGCAAAGAACTACTAAATGAAGCAGAATAATTATCTGTAACAAATCCATTGTAGTGAGTTTGAGTTAATGAGTTAAAATTAAAAAGGGTTAGGGCGAATAGTGTAAAAAGGATTTTTTTCATTCGAATGTTATTTTATGTTAAATTGTTAACTTTTTTAAAGATAACAATTTTTATATATTTTTAAAGTTGAGATGGCATAACATGAGTATTTTATTTATTAATCGGAGCTTTTTTTTCTATAAAAGGAATGTGAAACAGGTTTTTATGTAATTGAAAAGTTGATTTTTTTCAATTGTATTCTTCAATTATACCAATTGCTAATTGGTAATACCCATTTTTTTCATTAAAAATTGAGCGTTCATATTAGAACAAATACCTGCCTTTAATTTATAATCAAAAATTAAATTGTCATTTTCAATTTCTACATCAAAATAGCTGTTTTCTATTTGTGTTGGGAAATCCTCTTTTAGGCTACAAAGAGATAAATCGTGTGTGGCAATAATTCCTGCAGTTTGGTATTTTATCAATTGTTGTACAAAGCTTTTAGATCCTTCGGCTTTATCTTTGGAGTTTGTTCCCTTTAGTATTTCATCCAAAATAATAAATAGTTTTTCTCCAGATTTTAGTTTGTTTACAATTAATTGTAGTCTCTTTAACTCCGAGTAAAAATATGATTCATTCTCGGATAAGGAATCAGAAGTACGCATACTTGAGAATAATGGCGTAGGTGTAAAATTGAATTTGGATGCACAAACAGAAGAACCACTCATTGCTAAAATCAAATTAACACCAATTGCTCTTAGGAAAGTGCTTTTTCCAGCCATATTGGCCCCCGTAATAATTGTAAATTGTTGTAGTTCCTTAAGTTCAAAATTATTGGCTATTCTAGAGTCGGCTTTTAATAAAGGGTGAGCTAAGTTTTCTGTTTTCAATATAGAATTTCCCGCCATAGTAGGAAAAGTATTAGCGGGGTTATTAAAATGAAAGTTACCCAAGCTAATAAAAGTTTCCATTTCATATACAGCATTAAACCAATCTTCCATTTCATTAGAGTTTGTATTCAGCCATCCTTTTAGTTTAAATAAATAATTCAAATCCCAAAGAGCAAGAATATTCATAAGAATTGCAAATACAGGGTTACTTCTGTTATCTATCTGTTCCGTAATTTTGGTAAGTTTTCCTATTTCGGTAGAAGCCGATTTGTTGTTGTTTTTTAATTTAGATTGTATAGATTTTAGTTTATCCGACTCAAATGTCTCGTTTTCTATTTGTTCTGATAAAACTCTATGTTGAGTTAAGATAGATAAGTATTGCCCAATCTTTTTGTGTTGGTTGTTTATTGTTTTTAGATGTTTTCCTGTGATTACAATGGGAACAAAAACAATGAATAGTAGAATAGAAGTTGGAATAACTGAGTAAATAGCAAGCGCTAAAGCAGAAATCATTAATACAGGGATAAGTACCAATATAATGTTCCAAAGAGTTTTGTTTTCAAAGACAGGAATTTCTTGAGCATTCCATTTTAATAGTTTGCTTATTTCTTTTTCGTCTGATTGGTAATGCAATCCATTTGCCCTAAAGTTTTGCCTCCATTCGTTTTTATAAGCAAGTTCTTCTGTTGCAATTTGCCTATTTCTTATTTCAGTTTTGTCTGTTTCAAAATTCAAAAGTAGGTTAGCTAATTTTTTTTCAGAATTATTGGACGTAGTTCTGTTCAGGTTTTGAAACAATGATTTGTCGCCAAACAAATCAATGTCGTGAGAATAGTTGTGCTGGCTATTTACAAACGCATTTCCATTACCAAAAGCAGAAAAATTACCATTTAGACAATTTATTTCCTCTTCGTTAATTTTTTTCTTTTTCTCTAGAAGGGATAAAGTTGTTTTTTCTTTGGCATTTAGCTTCACTAAGTATCCAAACACCAGGATGGGTGCAATAGTTGCAAATAATATTTTGAAATTGCCCAAAGAAATAGTGAGTGCAACAATTATGATTAATGAAATAAATGCAGCAATCCTTGCTATCATTATTCCAGATAATTTTTTCTTTTGTTCTGTTATTGATTCGTTTAGCTCAATTATAAGTGTGTTGTAAATCTCTTGTGGCATTAAAAAATTATTTACTTCAAAGTTAAAAGGATTATTGCGTAAAAAGTAGTTTTTATTCTAGAACATTTATAAGTTTGTAGTGAAGGGATTTTTAACAAAAAAAAGCCTTAAAGTTAAATTACATTACAAACTATTAGAAATAGAACATATGAAAAACATTGCAATTTTGGGAGCCGGAAGGTCATCATCTAGTTTAATAAGGTATTTATTAGCCCAATCTGAGCAAATGGACTGGAAAATTAGGGTGTGTGATTTTAATTTGGAAACGGCCAAACAAAAAATAAACAACCATAAGAATGGGGAAGCAATGGAGTTTGATGTTTTTGATCATGCCGAAGTAGAAAAAGAAGTGAGTAATGCAGATTTAATAGTTTCTATGTTGCCAGCAAGAATGCATATTCATGTAATTGAAGAAGCGATAAAACAAAAGAAAAGTGTGGTAACACCTTCTTATATTTCTCCAGAGGTAAAAGCACTGGATGAAGCAGCAAAAGAAGCAGGGATTTTAATTATGAATGAGTTGGGTGTGGATCCAGGAATAGACCACATGTCGGCAATGAAATTGCTAAACGAAATAAGAGAAGATGGAGGTGAAATTTTAAATTTTGAATCCTTTACAGGAGGACTAGTTGCGCCAGAAAGTGATAATAATCCGTGGAATTATAAATTTACATGGAACCCAAGAAATGTGGTAGTTGCGGGACAGGGAGGTCCGGCAAAATTTATTGAAGAGGGGCAGTATAAATACATTCCTTACAATAAATTATTCCGTAGAACAGAATTTATAAATATAGATGGATATGGTAAGTTTGAAGGGATTGCAAATCGTGATTCATTAAAATATCAATCAATTTATAATTTAGAAAACATAAGAACGATATACAGAGGAACATTACGTAGAGTTGGTTTTGCTAGAGCTTGGGATGTATTTGTACAAATAGGAGCAACAGACGATAGCTACGAAATGGAGAATACAGAAGAAATGACTTACCGTGATTTCATCAATTCATTTTTGTCTTACGATAAAACAGATTCTGTAGAATTGAAACTAAGGCATTATCTTAAAATAGAACAAGACGATACTTTGTGGGAAAAATTAGTGTGGTTAGGAATTTTTGAAGACAAAAAGATTGGATTAAAAAATGCTACCCCTGCCCAAATTCTTCAAAAAATATTGGAAGATAAATGGACACTTGAGCCAGAAGATAAAGATATGATTGTGATGTGGCACAAAATTATATTCAATAATAAAGCTGGAGAGAGAAAAGAAATTCACTCGAGCATGGTATCTGTAGGTGAAGACCAAACTTATACTGCAATGAGTAATACTGTTGGATTGCCCGTAGGAATTTGTTGCAAACTAATTTTAGATGGAACTATAAAAGCTACAGGTGTGCAAATGCCAATAGACAAAGAATTTTATTTGCCAATCCTTAAAGAATTAGAAGCTTATAACATTTCGTTTAGCGAAAAAGCCATTAATTAAATAATCTTTTTCATGTCATTCCTGTCCGTTTTTAAGTGGACAGGGGCGATATTATTTCAAAGATTGTTTAATTAATATAGATTAAGAGTGCTTTGAGTATGTATGTTTATTTTTGTCTAGAATTTTATTAAAACTAAAATTATGGAAAAGAAAATAAGACAAATTGTACCTGCTCAGAAAGTTAATATGGGAGGTCATATGCTTGATCAGCCCTTGCCAGTTCATGGCTTAGATTACGTAGATCCTTTTTTATTAATTCATCACTGGAAAAGTGAAATAAAAGCAGGGAGTAACCAAAATGAAGTAGGAGTAGGACCACATCCTCACAGAGGATTCTCGCCAGTTACATTTATTTTTAAAGGAAATGTAGAACACAGAGATTCTCTTGGGAATAGAGCAATTGTACAAGAAGGAGGAACGCAATGGATGTTTGCCGGAAGCGGATTGACACACAGTGAAAGACACAGCAAAGATTTTGTAAAAAAAGGAGGTGAACTTGAATTTATCCAGTTTTGGGTTAATACACCTGGAGAACATAAAATGAAACCTCCCTTTTATAAACCGTTATCCAAAGAGGAAACACCTGCGATAGAAACAGATAAATCGAAAATTTATGTTGTTTCGGGAGAACTGAATGGAATAAAAGGAGCAGTAGAAACTTATTCGCCACAATTATTATTGAGAGGTGAAGTAAAAGAGAACGGAGAGGTTTCGATTCCAATTCCAGCTAATTACAATACCATTTTGTATTTACTAGATGGCGAAATGATTGTAAATGAAAGCAAGGTAAATGCCAAGGACATGGTTGTGTATGAATTGGAGGAAGGAAACGTTTCTTTCAAAGCAACTAAAGATACTCGTTTTATGATTTTATCAGGAGAACCAATTGGTGAAGAGATTGCACAATACGGTCCTTTTGTAATGAACTCACAAACAGAAGTTATGCAAGCCTTACGAGATTCTCAAATGGGAAAAATGGGTGTTTTGATTGAGGAGTTTGATTGATTTTTAGAAATTAGAATTATAGTAGAAGAGAATTTTAGAATTAGAGAAGGATAGTTGTATTAGCTATCCTTTTTTTTTGTTGGTCATTCCTGCGAAGGCAGGAATCTTAAAGCGAGAATATTACCTGATGAATAAGATTCCTGCCTTCGCAGGAATGACAATGAGTTCTATACATAGAATCTCTCCTCTTGAGAGGAGAATTAAAGAGGTGTGTTATTTAACGTTTTTTATTTTTAAATACTTCCAAAATCCCCAAACCCTCCTCTTTTCCAAATATTCCATATTCTTTTCATTCCCATAAGCTTCGCGCTCAAATGAAATATTACGGTAAGCCAAATCCCAAGATTTGTATTGAAAATAGCGAACAACAAATTCAATAAAATACCAGAGGTAAAAAGGAATTATTAGTAATTCTATTTGTTGTTTCAAGTGAATCGTTTCGTGATTAAGTAAAACTTCTTTGCCTTTGTAATTCTTATTCATCACAATAAACGGCCATAGAGTTATGGCAGCATATTTCCTGAATATCATAAAGCGAGTGAAAAGAATCATTTTCAAATATAACCAGATTAAACGAGAATCTTCCTCCCGATAACTATCGGGATGAGAGGAGAATTAAAGAGGTGTGTTA
>CAXIAX010000096.1:0-8840 GCA_964021785.1 uncultured Flavobacteriales bacterium | reverse complement strand
ACGACTTACATTACCACACTCCAGTTATCTGTTCCAGATTGGTTCATCCAATCTTTGTATTTTTCTTCTCCACCTCTTGCGCTCCAATCCGAGTCCACAGCCAATTTAGCCGAAATTCCACCTCTTGGGTTGCAAATCATTTCTATTCTTAATCTGTCTGGCTCGTATACTTCCATCAAGTGATCGTAAAAAATATTGATTAATCTTTCGTAAGAAACTACGATATCACGCAAGTGAAAAGAATAATGCTTCAATGATTTTAGTTCAATGATTTTTTTGTTAGGATACATGGTTAAAAATATCGTAGCAAAATCGGGTTGTTCCTTTACTCCAAGAAAAGTAAATTCTGGAATTTTTATTTTTATTTCGTAGGCTTCTTTCGAAGGGTTTGGAATAGCTTCCAAAATGGTTTTGTCTATTTCTTTGTATAATTTAGGTGCTCCCATTTGTGTTTAGTAATTAGTAATTAGTCAAGAGTCATTAGTTTTTTTTGATTCTTTGAATAAATACGGGTTTATTTTTTAGTTAGTTTTATTAGTTTTTCTTTAAGTGTCGAATAAGTTTATTGTTTGCCACTTTCTTTAGTTCAGTATGTTCTTTATCAAAAAGTTAATTGTTCTTTAAGGACCTTGGTTCGTAGTTACTTGCCAGTTCTGCTATTGCTTTGATGTGTGCGGGAGTGGTTCCACAACATCCTCCTACAATATTTAATAAGCCTTCATCTAAGAATACTTTTATCTGTTCGGCCATCATTTCTGGCGTTTCGTCATATTCACCAAATTCATTGGGTAATCCTGCATTAGGATGTGCACTCACAAGAAAGGGCGATTTTTTTGCCATTACTTGTAAATAAGGACGCAAATCTTTGGCACCCAAAGCACAATTTAGTCCAATGCTAGTGATGGGTGCATGTTCTGTAGAAATAAGAAAAGCTTCAGTCGTCTGTCCAGAAAGTGTTCTTCCACTTTGGTCGGTAATAGTTCCTGAAACCATAATAGGAAGCTCAATTTCTTTTTCTTGAAACACTTGTTCTATGGCAAATAAAGCTGCTTTTGCATTTAAGGTGTCAATCACGGTTTCTACCAATAACATATCCACACCTCCTTCTACTAAAGCTTCTACTTGTAGTTTAAATGCAGTAACCAATTGATCAAAGGAAATTGCTCTGTATCCTGGGTCATTTATCACAGGAGAAATAGAGGCTGTTTTGTTGGTTGGACCAATAGATCCTGCAACAAATCGTGGTTTGTTTGGCTCTTTGGCAGTGAATTCATCAGCTACTTCTTTGGCAATTTTTGCCGAGTGATAATTGATTTCATACACTTTGTCCTCAGTTCCATAATCTTCTTGAGCAATGGTAGTTCCACTAAATGTATTGGTTTCTACAATATCGGCTCCAGCTTCAAAATATTTAGCATGTATCGCTTTAATGATATCAGGACGGGTAAGCGACAATAAATCATTATTCCCTTTCAAAGGAAATGTGCTGTCTTCAAACCATCCTTTTCTAAAATCATCTTCGCCAAGCTTGTATTGTTGAATCATGGTTCCCATGGCTCCATCCAATACTAGGATTCTCTTTTTTAATTCTTCTTTTATTTTACTCACTTTTTCTACTTTTTTGCCAATAAAAAAACCCCTTCCTGCAAGTTGCAGAAAGGGGTTTTAAATTTCCTTTTATGCAACTTATATTTCCCTGTTTCCAGAGAAGGATTTAGCACCTTTTTCCAATAAATTGGACCGGTTGCTAAGGTTTCGCAGGGCCTTTTCCCTCCACCTTTCTTTATAAGTTTAGCCTAGTTAAAGACCGATATGAACTATATTATGTTTCTCAGGTATTCCATTATGTTTGGCATTTCAAATGAAGGGCCAGACAAGATGCTTCCTGTTTCTTCCGTTCCGCCAGAGTTTGTCTCAGTACTAGAATGGTTTATTTTTTCTGTTTTGATATTAGACACAGTGTATTTACCATCACTCATGTCTTCTACTTTTAGTATTAATTTGTCTAAATCTACTTTTTTCTCATCATAGATAAGAGTAGCCAATTCATTTTCGAAGTTAACTTCACAAGATTTAATTCCTTCCATTCTTGTAATTTTATCTTCTATTCTTTTAGCACACATATCTGCGCAAGTCATTCCTTCAATAGCAAAAGTAGTGTTTGCTGTTGCTTTAATAGATTCCTTTTCAGATGTTCCACATCCAATAAGAAAGGTAATTACAGTAAGAATTAAAATAACTTTTTTCATCTTGAAATAAATTTGATGAGTAAAAATACAATTAAAAGTGGGGATAACAAGATATTTACTTCATAAAAATGCTTAAAAAAGTTAGTTTGTGGTATATAATTTTCATTAATGGTAAAACTTGTCAAGTTTATTTTAGTTTCAAAAAGTTTTGAAAGTTTAAAAAATTGATTTACTTTAGTAGTGAATTAAAGATCAAATGAATTTAGAGGAAGCAAAATATAAGTTTATTCAAGAATGGGGAGTCTTAGGAAGTACCTGGGGAATAAACCGTGCTATGGCTCAAATTCATGCTTTTTTAATGCTATCGCCCGAGAGTAAAACTACGGATGAAGTGATGGCGGAGTTAAAAATATCGAGAGGGAATGCAAACATGAATATGCGTGCGTTAATAGATTGGGGTTTGGTGTTTAAAGAATACAAGCCGGGAGAGAGAAAGGAATATTTTTATGCAGAAAAAGATTTGTGGAACGTGATGAAGCAAATTGCCAAAGAAAGAAGAAAGAGGGAAATTGTTCCAATAAGGGAAGTATTAAAAGAAGTTTCTTCGGCTGAGATTGATAATTCTCCAGAAGGAAAAGAATTTAAAAAAGTAACGAAAGACATAGATGCGATCATTAGTAAATTTGATGGGTTGATTGATATGGCTTCTAAATCGGATCAGAATTGGTTTATGAAAGTATTGGCTAAATTAATAAAGTAGTTTTTTTTTGCCTTCAAACTTTCACAAATTATTGAAAATATAAAAAGAAAAAGAAATGAAAAGTTTACAAATAGTAATAGCCGGAGGAACTGGATTCATAGGAAGTGAATTGGTTCAACATTTCGAAAAACAAAATCACAAGGTTGTAGTATTGGGAAGGAGTAAAGTTACTAAACCAAACTATTTTCAGTGGGACGGAAAAACTGTGGGAGAATGGAAACAAGAATTAAAAGGAACAGAGGTATTGATAAATCTGACGGGAAAATCAGTAGATTGTAGATACACAGAGAAGAATAAAAAAGAGATTTTTGATTCAAGAACTAATTCTATCGAAGTGCTTGAAAAAGCTTTTGAAGAAATTGGAGAAAGTCCCAAAACTTGGATTCAAGCAGCTACTGCAACCATTTATAAAGATGAATACGAAACTCCAAATGATGAGTATGACGGAATTATTGGAGAAGGTTTTTCTGTAGAAGTGGCTAAAAAATGGGAGAAAACTTTTGACGAAGTTACCTTAGAGACTAAAAAAGTGGTTTTGAGAATGACTATTGTGTTAGGTAAAAAAGGAGGTGCTTTTCCTATGTTGAATAGGTTGACCTTACTTGGAATGGGAGGGAAGCAGGGAAGTGGAAACCAAATGGTGAGCTGGATTCATATTCAAGACTTATTGAATATAGTAGACTTGGCTATAAAAAACCAATGGGTAAGTGGCGTAATCAATTGCACTTCACCTGAACCTTTGACAAACGAAGATTTAATGCGTAAGATTCGTAAAAGAAATTTTTTATCGGTTGGGTTACCTACTCCAGCTTTTTTGTTGAGCTTTGGCGCCAAGCTAATTGGAACCGAACCTGAATTGATTTTGAAAAGTAGGTGGGTGAGTTCAAAAAAATTAGATAAATTTGGCTATACTTTTAATTACCCCACTTTGGATAAAGCCTTAGAAAATTTAAAATGAAACAATCTAACCCTATATTATTGTTTGATGGAGATTGTAAAGTCTGTAATTTTTGGGTGCAATTTATTCAAAAAAGAAAGCCAAAAAATAAATTTGAATTTCTTCCCTTGCAATCGGATAAAGGGAAAGCCCTTTTGATAGAATTTAAAATAGACTCGACTATAGATTCTATAGTGTTTATTTGGAAAAAGAAAGCCTACATTAAATCCAATGCTGCTTTTCAAATCATTAAGCAATTTGGGTTTTGGTGGAAGGTTTTATTGGTTTTTTGGTTTGTGCCAAAATCAATAAGAGACTGGGGATATGATGTGATAGCAAAAAACAGACACAGGTTTTTTGTAACAAAGAAAGAGTGCGAAATACACTAGGAAACGTATAAAATCACTGGATATGAAAAAGTACAAAAAAGTTATTGATTATTACAATAACGCAACAGACGATTACAAATTTTGGAGTAAGGAATACAACATGCATTTTGGTTTGGCTATTTTTAATGTATTCAACAGAGAAAAAATGCTTAAAAAAATGAATAGTTATGTACTGTCAAAAGCTGATTTTTATAACCGAGATAAGACCAATTTTATTGATTTGGGGTGTGGCTGTGGAGGTACTTTAAGACAGGGGTGCAAAGAAGAAAAAAAGAAAACAATTACTGGAGTTACTTTATCTGATTGGCAAATAAATAAATGCCAAGAAATATGCAGGGAGCAGCAAATAAAGAATGCTGTAGTGAAGAACGAGGATTATCATAATTTATCTTTTGAGGACGAAGAATTTGATGGTGGATATGCCCTTGAAAGTATTTGCCACAGTGAGAATAGGGAACAGGTAATAAAAGAAGCGTCTCGAGTATTGAAAACTGGTAGTAAGTTTGTAATCTGTGATGGATTTATGAAAATAGATACAGAAAAAGGATCTAAATTTTTTAAGAAAACCTATTCATCTATGTGCGAAGGTTGGGCAATTCCAGATTTTGCAAATTTTGATGAGTTCAAAAAAACATTGGAAAGAAATAAGTTTAAAATACTAGAGGTTGAGGATTTATCTTGGAAAGTAGCACCTTCTGCTTTGCATTCGCCTTATGTGATTTTAAAATATTTGGTGTATGTTTTACTAGGTAAAGCTCCACTAAAAGAACAAAATATGAATAATTTGAAAGGGTCGTTTATGGGGTTGTTACTAGGAATGCAAAGGTCAAAATTTTCTTATTTCTCTATAAAACTTCAAAAGATCTAAAATAGAAAGAAAACTTAGTCAAATTTAAATTACTTTTGTCGCATGGATTTTGAATTTGAAAAAAAATGGCGTGATTTATTGGTGGACGTTTCTGAAAATATGGACGAGCCACTAGATATGCAATCTCTTATTTTTATGATTGGGGTTCAAGAATTGAACAAAGGCTTTATTAAGCTTTCCAAGAATCAAAAATTGGATGTAATGCACATAGCAATTTGTGTTTTGCTAGAACCATATGGCTACTATGCATACACAGGTCATGATGATGATGGTTGGCCACATTTCAAATTAGAAAAAGAATTACCAGTACTTAAACCAATGGAGCAAGAGAAGTTCATGAAAAAAGTAATCATGGAATATTTTGAAAAAGCGTAAAAAAAAATCCTATCGGTTTAGCAATAGGATTTGTTAATTAAATAATCAGTTTTAATTCTTAAGGACAAGTCTGGCAAATGATCGTTTGCTCAGTTTCTACTTCCTCTTCAATTTTTATTACACCCGTAGTTTCTGTAGGAGAATATGCATCCATTGCAGCCTCAGTTAAGTACACAGCTACATCTAGCACTGCAAAACCAGCTTGCCCCAATTGAAAATCATCAGTGTAATTAAAAGTAACTTTTCCGTTTGCGCCAGTAATAGCTGTTCTGTTCGTGTTTTCCCCTAATGTACTACCTGCTTTATTGCATGTTGCATCTGGACAATATACTCTAACATATACACCAGGTTTAGGATTGTTATTAGAGTCCACAATTAGTACAGTTGCAATAGTATCTTTTTCTTTTCTACAACTAGAGAAAGAAAATGCCATGATTGTTACGATTAGTGCTAAGGTGAATTTTTTCATTTTATTTGTTTTTGTACTTCTATTATAAAAGATTGTACCTCTAATTTAGTATTTTTATACTTTCAAAAATAAGAATAAAAATGAGATTAATCAGAAATATCGCATTGTTTTGCATTGTAACTACGTTATTTGGGTGCTCAGGGTTGCGAAAAAACGACAAAAATGACAAAGAAACCCTTGTAAAAGTAACTACAGAAATGGGAGAAATGTATATCGAATTGTCTGATAAAACTCCAAAACACAAAGCTAATTTCATAAAATTGGCCAAAGAGGGGTATTATGATAGTACACTTTTTCATAGAGTAATCAATGGATTTATGATTCAAGGAGGAGATCCTGAGTCTAAAAATGCTAAACCAGGAACAGCATTAGGAAATGGAGGGCCAGGATATACAATTCCTGCAGAGTTTGATACAACTTTGTTTCACAAAAAAGGAGCATTGGCTGCTGCAAGAATGGGGGATAATGTAAATCCAAAAAAAGAATCTTCGGGATCGCAGTTTTATTTAGCTCAAGGAAAAGTATACACATTAGCTCAATTGAAACAAATAGAACAAAGTAAAAGAAATACAACTCCAGGATGGAATATGGATAGTATTCCTGGTTTTAAATTCACAAAAGAACAAATAGAGGTTTACACAACAGTAGGAGGAATTCCGTTTTTGGATGCAGGGTATACAGTATACGGGCAGGTGGTAAAAGGAATAGAGGTAATTGATAAAATTGCAGGTGTTTCAAAAGATAGAGCCAATAGACCAACCAAAGATGTTGTGATGAAGATGGAGGTATTACAATTAAGTGCCGAAGAAAAAGCAAAATTATTAGAAAAATAGGATTCAAATAAAGAAGAGAATCATGAAAGAAAAGATAGAACAGTTAATAGAAGAAGTAAATAAATTTTCGGCCTCAAAAATAGAGGAAGTTGAGCAGTTGAGAATAAAAATTTTAGGTAAAAAAGGAGAATTAAAAAGTTTGTTCGCTTCTTTTAAAGAAGTAGCCAATGACCAAAAAAAGGAAGTTGGACAATTGTTGAATCAATTGCAAAGCAAGACTCAAGAGAAAATAGTTGAATTGACTTCTGGTTTTGCACAAAAAGAAGATTCTACGGATGGACAATTGGATTTATCTCTCCCAATTTCGGATGATAATTTAGGGTCAAGACATCCTTTATCTATCGTGAAAAATGAAATAATCGATATCTTTTCAAGAATTGGATATTCTATATCCGAAGGGCCAGAGATTGAAGATGATTGGCATAATTTTTCTGCCTTAAATTTTCCAAAAGAGCACCCGGCAAGAGATATGCAGGATACTTTTTTTATTGATAAAGAAAGTGCTTTAAGGACTCATACATCTAGTGTGCAGGTGAGAGTAATGGAAAACTCTACGCCACCAATAAGAACAATTTCGCCAGGAAGAGTATTCAGAAATGAAGCTATTTCTGCTCGAGCACATTGTATCTTTCACCAAGTAGAAGGATTGTATATTGACAAAAACGTATCGTTTGCAGATTTGAAACAAACGCTACTTTATTTTGCCAAAGAAATGTTTGGGGAAAAAACTGAAATCAGATTAAGACCTTCTTATTTCCCATTTACTGAGCCAAGTGCTGAGGTAGATGTTTCTTGTAATATTTGTGCAGGAAAAGGATGTAACGTATGTAAATACACAGGGTTTTTAGAAATATTAGGATGTGGAATGGTAGATCCTAATGTATTAGAAAATTGCGGAATAGATTCAACCGTATATTCTGGGTTTGCATTTGGAATGGGAATAGAAAGAATAGCCATGTTGAAATATCAAATTAATGACTTGAGGTTATTTTTTGAAAATGACATCCGTTTTTTAAATCAATTTAAAAGCACAATATAATGACAAAGCAACTTAACTTATGGGCGTTTGTATTGGTGATTTTTGCCCTGTCATCTTGTTCTGCTTATGAAGATGTAGAGTTTTTGGGAGTGGAGAAGTATGGTTTCTCTCAGATGGAAGATTCTCAAATAAAAGCTTCTATTACATTCAAGATAAACAACCCAAATTTTTATTCTATCAAATTAAAAAAATCTGATTTTGAGATTTATATCGATAATGATTTACTGGGTAATGCTAGTATGTTGGATGATATGAAAATTGAAAAGAAAAAGGAAGGTGATTATGTATTGGATTTAGCGATTCAAGAAAATGACCTTAAAAAAACAATAGTTCCTTTATTGAAAAAAGCCTTTGCTAAGAAAACAGTTACATTTAGAATAAAAGGACAAGCTCACGCCAAAGTTTGGGGTGTATTAGGTAAGAAATTCGATATAAACGAAAAGGAAGAGGTGTCCATTACCGAATTGATAAATAAATTTAAGTCTACAAACTAGTAAGTACTTATCATTAAATAAAAAACTATGAAAAACATTTTTGAAAAATCGGTAACGGAAGAAGTAATAGCTAGAATTGAAAATCTAACTCCAGAAACTCAACCACAATGGGGAAAAATGGATGTAGGTCAAATGATGGCTCACCTTAATGTAGCTTACGAATTTATTTACGACAGTAAACACGAAGCAACCAAAGCAAAAGGGTTTAAGAAGTTTTTATTGAAGACTTTTGTTAAAAAAATGGTAGTAGGAGAAAAGCCTTATCCTAAAAATGGAAGAACGGCTCCTCAGTTTGTTATTTCTGATAAAAGGGAATTTTCTGCAGAGAAAACTCGTTTGATTAATTACCTAAATAGAGTACAACAAGAAGGAGAAGCAACTTACGAAGGGAAGGAATCCCATTCTTTTGGGGCATTAACGGCTGCAGAATGGAACAATATGTTCTACAAGCATGCCAATCATCATTTAACTCAGTTTGGAGTTTAAT
>CAXIAX010000095.1:0-8928 GCA_964021785.1 uncultured Flavobacteriales bacterium | reverse complement strand
AAAATCTGTGGTATTTACCTTTCTGTATAAAACAATCAATGCTTCTTGAAATACATCTTGCGCATCTTCTTTGTTTCCTCCTTTGGATAAAACAAGTTTCTCCACTTTGGGATAACCCGAATAGAGCTTATAGAAAGCTTTATCCGTTTTATCGGCTTGTAATAATTCTATGAGTTTTTGGTCGTTCATATGGTTTGTTTCTTCCTTAATGGGAGAAAAACAAAAAGGTATCCTAAAAATAGGAATTATTTTTTAGTCTCTTGAATATTAGCAAGAAAGTTGGGCTTCGAATTATATTATTTCTAAATTAAATAACTGTCATTCCAAATTTGATTTGGAATTCAGTGTTAGACATTGATAATTAACTAATTGAAAGTTCGCTTTTATTCCTCCAATAAAAAAAATGTGATTTTGAAACGTAAAACTTTAGATTCCAAATCAAGTTTGGAATGACAATGAATAATAAAATCATAAGCCCACAGATTATCTTCCACAATACCGAACCCTGAAGGTTTTGATTCCGATAACAATCGGAAGCAAAATGTCTAGAAGGGTGCTTTATGAAAAGTACTCACTACAATGCAATAAACAATAAATCAATCACCTCAGCATTATCGCTCAAGCTTTGTGATTTTAACTGCATTGCTGTGGATTTAGATTTTTTATTGGTAACCACAACTGAATTAAGAGAAACAACTTCATTTACGTCTCCCAAAGTTGTGGTGTTGGCATTAATTTTTGCTGGTTCTATTCTTACATCTTTACGAACCGTAACTTCTTCATCCATTTCAGTTATTTTTTCAAATGCTCCCTCCGTTTCTATTACTGGATTCATCATTTGATCTTCCTCTACGCTATTATCATCCATTATAGCAATTTCTTCAACTGCTGGAGCTACAGCAATTTCTTTGGCATCTGCTCTATCAAAATTACTCACTCCTTTTTTTTCTATGTCAAAATTTTCTTGAGGTAATTCGGGAGATTTCAACTCCGAGTTAATCTTTGTGTTTTCATTCACCAATTCTTTCTGCTCTATCTCTATTGGCTCCTCACTCAACATATCTTCTTTCTTATACTCCTTTAACTCCTCTTTCGTATTGGAATTTATAGCCATTTCTTTATTTGGCATATTCACAAAATCAAATCCAATATTTATAACAAACAATAATAACAAGCCTAAGGTTGCCAATTGTAAACCAGGCTTTTTGAACAATGAAGTATTGGTAGGAAATAGAAATGCAGCTATTGAACCAAACCATCCTATTGGTTTCTTTTTCGCCTCCATCATTTGCATTAAATCTTCCTTTATTTTATTTGGAACGTAGACAGATTCTTGCTCGGCAGCCATTTGCTTTACCGACAGTAATGTTTGTCTTAATTCTTTATATTCCGTTTCGTTTTCTACTTGCGTAAGTGCAAATTCTTTTTCGGAAGTCAATAGCTCCTCAAAGGATTTATTCAATAATAAATCCTCAATATCTTGAGAGCTGTATGTTATTTTATCTTTCATATTATAAACTATTTATACCAATCAATACTAGGAGCATCTTTACTAGCTGGGGTGCAAATTCCTTAAGCGAAACTGTTAATTTCTTTAAGGTATAAAACAGCCTAGATTTTATAGTTCCTTCTGAACACTCCAAAGTTTCGGCAATTTCTTTGATAGACATATCTTGAAAATAGCGCATCACAAAAGTTGACTTTTGTTTCTCGTCTAGTTTCGATAATTCTTGATTCAGCTTTTCGCTAAATTGTGTATCCTGAAGTGAGTCCATTGCATTCATTGCTGTATCTTTTATTTGGTAATTTTCATCTAAGTCATAACTTGTATTTTTCCTTACTGCTTGTTTTCTGTATTCGTTCTTGCACATGTTATTGGCTACCGAGAACATC
The DNA here is from genome assembly GCA_964021785.1 of uncultured Flavobacteriales bacterium. Classification (GTDB taxonomy): domain Bacteria; phylum Bacteroidota; class Bacteroidia; order Flavobacteriales_D; family CAJJDF01; genus CAJJDF01. The sequence goes on along the minus strand of CAXIAX010000095.1, from coordinate 7,035 downwards.
CAGGTTTTAAAATTTCTTTTAACATCAAAGGACTTTGGCTTTTCGATAATTTTTGCAAATAAATCTTGCATAAAATCTTGTGCTTTCTCTTCGTCTTGCCATAGCATTTTGTAAAAATAATTTACTAGCATTCGGTTATACCTGTCGTATAATTCCGAAAAAGCCTGAGAATCCCTTTCTACAATTAATTGCATTAATTCATTATCGGTATGTGATGAGTATTTTGCCATTAATCTCTACCTGTTCAGTAGTGTTTCTACTTGTGTTTTTCTCCCTCCATTTTCTCCTATCGCAAGAATTAATGCTCTTGTTTGCTCGTACTTTTCCATATTATCATTCTCTTTATAATACTTAGAAAGTTGCATCAAAGGCAATATATAGTTCATGTTTATTTTCTTGTCTTTGCTATTATTCGTTTCGCTTGAAACATAATTTTTAAGAAATTTAGATTCCCAATTTGTAGCTATCAATTGGCTATTCTCTAATTTATTTCTACTGTATTTCAATGCCAAACCTGTAGGATATAGGTTGCTTTTTAGTTGTTTCAATACTAAGTGAGAAACCGTAAGCGAATAATAAACTTCTTTGTCTTTGTTCTTTACCGCTACATCTTTTAGGATTGCGATATTTGCTCCATAACTTTTGGCCAAATTTAATCCTAGTTCTTTCTTTTTACGATTTCGATATTGTTCGTTAATCATTAAATCATAATTAAGAATTTTTACATCATTTCTTATCCCCTCTATCGTTTGAAGTATCCAAATAGGGTAAGTATCATCTTCTCCATAAGTAATCAATATTCCGTTTAGCCCTACAGACATTAACGTATTGTATGCATACTCTCTTAAGGCTGGAGATAATTTTACGGTTTTCAGTTTGGCACAAAATTCTTTTTTCTTGGCTGCGTTTTGTTCCATCTCATAATACTTTGCTAATTCAAAATACAATTCGGAGTTTGAAGGATTTAAATCATGCGCTTTTAGCAAAGAACTAAAATCTTTGTTTTGAACATCACTGTTTAAGTACCTTGAATAATAGGAATTAAATATCTGAAGTTTGGATGCGTTCTCTACCGTTACTACTTCTGCTTGAGGAATAGCAATTGTTTCCTTCGTATTCTTATCCATCTTTATGGAATACTTGGAAATCGCATTTTGACTGCTTTCCTTTTTTTCTGCACTTTGAGAATTCCCAATTATGGGTATCATCAAAATAAGAATTAGGGTGAATAAATGTTTCATAGCTATAAAAATAAGGTTTCTCTTTGATTATTGGTACACTTAAATTCGAATTAGGTTCAATTTGAATCAAAAAAAAAACCATCAACTTTAATAAGTTGATGGTTTTTCAATAATTTGCTCCTCCCTTGAGAGAGGGAAATAAATATAAATTAGTCTTTTACCAAGATACCTGTAGCAATAAATATTGGTTCGAAAACTGGTTCAGTTACAGCATCATGTTTTGCTTGTAATTCTGCTTTTTTATCTGCAGCAATATTTTCATCTTCCATTTCATCCATGATGTAATGTTGCAAATCTGCAACAGATGTAGTATCCATTCTTGCTTCTCCTGTAAAAAACGCTTCAGTTCCTATTTCAGTATCTGTAGGGATTGTAAAGTGATCTTTGAACATTACTCTTACATCTGTAGAATCTGGCATTGTAACGATTACAAAACATCCTGCTTTTGCACAAATACTAGCCAATTCAGCTTTAACAGTATAATTTGCCGTAACTCCGTTTGAAAACGCAGTTGCAAAATCTTCCATAGATAATGCTGCATCCATATCTACAGATTCTGCTCCAAAATGAGTGTATCCATCTACCACTTGAACTGGCTCTGTGATTACTTCTTCCTCTACATTTTCTTCTTCTGTCATTGGTTTTTCTTGTGCTTCTCCACAAGAGAATAAAATTGTTCCTGCGAACAATAGGGTAATAAATTTTTTCATTGGGTTGTTTTTCTTAATTATTAAAGTACAAATATAAAGGAATTAATACTTTGTATGATTCTTAAAAAATTAATTTTTACAAAGATTTAAACAAAAAAGGGCTAGAATTATATTCTAGCCCTTTTTAATAATTATTAGACTGTTTTTACCTACAATCCTCCTAAAGTAATTCCTGCTGAGAAAGGCATTAGATTAGAATTTCCATTAGAATGAGAAATTGGATTATCGTTCATTTCAGTCAATCCATAATTCACATATAAGCCTATCCCTTTGTAGGCTACTCTTGCTCCCACAGATAATTTTATTGGCGCTACGTTATAGTTTCCTTTTATTGTTGATTTATAATCTACATTCTCTATAGAATACTCTTGTTTCACTTTACTTCCTATGTTATAACTAAATGTTCCTCCTACAGCTACTTTAAATTTTTGGTTGTTTGATTTAAAAACCAACATCAAAGGAATATTTAAGTAATTTGATTTGAATTTATAAGACCCAAAACTAATAACAGAGTCTGAAACAAACGCTCCTTCATTTGGTGTAATTTGTAGATTTTCTTTAAAAACATACCTGTTAAACTCCACACCCAATCCTGTCAATATTCCAAAGTTTTTGTGTAAATCAAACATTAGGTTTCCATTAATCATGTAATTTCTACTTTGACCAAAATCTAAATCCATAGATGCATTTGAGGTTGGATTAAGAATGGTCATCCCTTCTGTATTCGCAGTAAATCCTGCAACTCCTATTCCAAAAGAAATATCAAAATCTACGTTAGGATATTCATCTTTTTCCTCTTCTCTACTTTTATCATCATTTCCATCTTTTAAGATATTATCGTCTTTAGTAATTACTTTTTTGTTTTTGTCTTTTATAATCACTTTCACATTTCCAAAATCAAATTCGGTAGATTCTGCTGTGTCAATTTTATTTACTGTTGTATCAATTTTATTGATAACTGAATCGGATTGCGCATTAATCGTAAATGCTGCTAGGGCGAATAATAGTGTAATTAAGTATTTCATCTTGTTTGTTTTTTAAGGTTTGTAAGTAAGACTTTCATATGGGGCAAAAAGTTACAATCAATTGTTACTTTTTCTTTTAATTGTAAAAATATTACCAATTTTAATCGTTTTAACTTCTTGTTTTACTGTTTTTTGAGTGTCATAATCTATAAATCTTGGAAGAGGAATTTTTGATGCTTTTTTTGTAGCAAAGGCAAATAAACTTTCTGTATTGTCTTTTTTTCCTGTTACTTTTTCCTCAATAAAACTCAAAGCTTTAATTTTTGCAAACTCTTCTATTGATTTCAACTTTTCCTCCGTTGGCTTTTCTTTTATTTCGGGGTTTACCAAAACTGGATTCATGGCCAATAATTCTAATTTTTGCTCTTCTATCATTTTAACTTCAATGATTTTTGAGTTAATATTTTCTATTTCTATCTTTTCTCTTGGCGTTATATTTTCTTGAGTTCCCTTTTGCTCCGAATTTAGCTTCACATTTTCGGGAGAAACTACAGCATTTTGATTTCTAATTATAGGTTCCTCTTTTTCTTTCTCAATTTCAATAACCGGTTCTTTCACCTCTTTTATCTCAATTTTATACTTATTCTTGTGAGCAGTTAATGGTACAGTTATACCACCATCAAAACTAATATTAAAATACAACAGTGCCAATATAGAAGCTGCAACTGCTGTGGTTAGATAATAGTAAAAACCTATTTTTCTATGCTGTTTCAAGCTTTGTTTGTTTGGAAACATAATAACTTCTGGAGTTATTTTTGTTTTCTCAAAACTTGCAAGCACAGCTTTTTTCTCGGAATTATTTACCAAATAAAGACTCAATGCTTTCAATTGTTCCTCATTCAAATCCCCTTCTATCTTTCCGATAAAAAACTCTTCTTCGTTTTGCTCATCAATTAAAGATTCTTTTTTGAGATGAGAAAAATCCATCTTTATAGTTTCAACTGGTTCCAAAGTGGAGGCAGATGAAAACTCAGTCAGTTCTTCTTTCAAATCGACATTCTCTTCCAAGAAAATATCGACCATAGCTATCTCTTCTTCAGAAAGATTCCCTTCCAAATAATCAATAAAATAGAGCTCGTAATTTTTTCTTGTTATCATCCTAATACTGTTTCAATACTTACTAAGTATTTTTGAAGAGCTTTTCTAGCTCTGTAAATATAAACTTTAACCTGTGAGTCTTTCAAGTTGGTTATTTCTCCTATTTCTTCGTAAGAATAACCTTCATAATCCCTTAGCAATATTACATTTTTTTGAATCTCGGGAAGAGTGTTCAAAGCATTTTCTAAAATTTCATTAACTCCTGAATATTCTTTAGAATAAGATTGTTCAAATTCTCTTTCGTTTTCATAATGGGATACCCTTTTGTCTTTTTTTAACACATCCAGCATAGTGTGATATGCAGCTGTAAATAAATATGATTTAATTTTCTCTGCGCTTATTTCGTCTACTTTTTTCCACACTTTCTCGAACACATCTTGCACTACATCTTGTGCTCGTTCAGAATCTTTCATGTTTTTAAACACAAACCGATAGAGCCTATCCGCATATAAATCAACACTTTTATTGTATTCTTTTAGGTTCATATTAATAGTTATATCCGTAAGACGACTTAAGGATTGAAAAAGTTACAATTAAATTTTCATTTCCCAACTTTTAACCCAATTCAATCGTATATAAACTGAAACAAAAAAACAGATTATTAACATCACTAACTATTTAAATGTGTTACATTTGGATAAACAAATTAAAAAAAAATGAAAAAAACATTACTTTTTGCAAGTTTACTTTCTATAAACTTTGCTGTAAATGCGCAAACTATTACAGAATCTAACATAGCAAGTGTTGGTGATTCTATTATCATGGCTATTGATAATTCTCCTTCTATTTCTATAGGAACAAATACTACTGGTAACACTTGGAATTTCAGTTCTTTGTTAAATAACAGTACAGATACCACAGTTTTCATTTCTCCAGCAACTGCTCCGGGCGGAAGTAATTTTCCTGCTTCAAACTTATCATTTCTTCAGGATGTAAATAATCCTGCTGTTACGGGAAAGGCGAATACATTTTTAACAAAAAGCTCAACTTCGTTACAATTAGATGGAATCTCAGACGGAACTATTTATGGTAAACACCAAGATCCTGAAACTGTAATTACTTTCCCTAGTTCGTTTGGAACAACATTTACTGATGCTGCATTAATTATTGCTACTGTAACTGGAGCTCAAGTGGGGCAACCTGTTGCTGACTCTGTAAAAATAAAAAGTATTACTAATATAACTTCTACGTTTAACGCTTCGGGAACCTTAACAACTCCATACGGAATCTTTCCTGCAATTAGACAATATACGATTAGAGAAACTATTGATACGATATGGGCAAAAGGTTTATTAACTGGAGGAAACTACATTGTGGGATCAACTAGTAAAGATACTACTTACAGCCACCAATATTATTCAGATAATGCTAATACAAAATTTCCTATAGTAACCTATAATGTAACTAAAGCTGGAGTTCTTACAGGGGATGCAAGTTGGATGTTAGCTTATACTTCTGGAAATACTACAGGTGCAAATGAATTGGAAGTGAAATCAATTTCTATTTACCCTAACCCTGTACAAAATACACTTACCATAAATAATCAAGATGTAATTAATAGTATTTCTATAATGGATGTAACTGGAAAAGTTGTTTACAAAACAGAAAAACAAAATATAAAAACATTGAATGTTGATTTCTTGAACAAAGGAATTTACATCTTATCTATTGAAACTGATTCTTACTTTGGAACTACAAAGTTCATCAAGCAATAAGAATTAAATCATTTGCAAAAAAAAGAGTCTTGAAGTTTCAAGACTCTTTTTTTTGTGCTTAATTTTTCTAAGAAATTACTCCCGACCCTAGTAATTCTTCTTCTATATACCAAGCTGCAAATTGTCCTGCTGTAATTCCTCTCTGAGGATTTTCAAATTCTATATACAATTCGTTTTCTTTTTGAATTAGAGTAGCTTTTTCTAAATCCTGACGGTATCTAATTCTTACCATACATTCTAGCTTCTCTCCGGCTTTCAGTTTCAAGTCTGTTCTTATCCAGTGTATTTCATCTGCAGTTACCTTTAGTGCTTTTCTATACAATCCTGGATGATGATCTCCTTGGCCTACATACACCACATTCTCCACAACATCAGTTGCTATTACAAATAATGGCAAAGGCGTACCTCCTACTCCTAGTCCTTTTCTTTGACCAGTGGTAAAGTAATGAGCTCCATTGTGCTTTCCTTTATTCTTTCCATCCTCTACATGATAAACGAATGGGGTTGCCATTTCTTCTATTTCGGTTTTGGTAGAATAAGTTTTGTATTGCTCAAAATCTTCAGGGATTTCAATAATATCCCCAGTTTTTGGCTGTAGTTGTTGTTGCAAAAAATCTGGCAATTTAATTTTTCCTACAAAACATAATCCTTGCGAATCTTTTTTATTGGCCGTTACCAATCCTTGCCCTTCTGCAATTTTTCTCACTTCACTTTTTTGCAATTCCCCTATAGGAAACATTGCCTTGGATAATTGAGATTGGTTTAATTGACAAAGAAAATAACTCTGATCTTTGTTGTCGTCTTTTCCTGCCAATAATTTATGCATTTCTACTCCATCTATCACCTCAGAATCTTTTCTGCAATAATGACCTGTAGCTACAAAATCGGCTCCAAGATTAAGTGCCGCTTCTAAAAATACATCAAACTTTATTTCTCGGTTACACAATACATCAGGGTTAGGAGTTCTTCCTGCCTGGTATTCTGCAAACATATAATCTACTATTCTTTCTTTGTACTCTACACTTAAATCTAGCGTTTGGAAAGGAATATCTAATTGCTCTGCAATTGCCAAAGCATCATTACTATCTTCTATCCATGGGCATTCGTTATTGATAACCACGGTTTCATCATGCCAATTTTTCATGAACAAGCCAATAACATTGTACCCTTCTTTTTTTAAAAGATAGGCTGCAACACTAGAATCTACTCCTCCAGATAATCCGACTACAACTGTTTTTTGCATTTT
>CAXIAX010000094.1:0-8966 GCA_964021785.1 uncultured Flavobacteriales bacterium | reverse complement strand
AAAATGGAAGCAATAAAAGGAGGTGAATTTCTAATAAGAGAAACAAAAGCAAACGAAATATTTATCCCGGAAGAGTGGACAGAAGAGCAAAAAATGCTTGCCCAAATGTGTAAAGATTTCATTAAGACTGAAATCCTGCCACACTTGGATAGAATGGATACTATGGAAGAAGGTTTTATGCCTGCTTTGATGGAAAAAGCTGGAGAGCTTGGATTGTTATCTATCTCAATTCCTGAAGAATTAGGAGGAATGGGAATGGATTTTAAAACAAGTATGTTGGCAACAGAAAGCCTTGGAGGAAGTCACTCTTTCTCTGTAGCTTATGGCGCTCATACAGGAATTGGAACTTTACCATTATTGTATTACGGAAATGCTGAGCAAAAAGCAAAATACATTCCAAAATTGGCTTCTGGAGAATGGAAAGCATCTTATTGCCTAACAGAACCAAGTGCAGGTAGTGATGCAAACTCAGGTAAAACAAAAGCTGTACTTACCGAAGACGGTAAACACTATTTGATTACTGGACAAAAAATGTGGATTACAAATGCAGGTTTTTCTAACCTACATACTGTATTTGCAAAAATAGGTGATGACGAAAAATTAACTGCCTTTTTAATTGAAGCAGATAGCGAAGGAATTACTTTGAATGCCGAAGAAAAAAAGATGGGAATTAAAGGTTCATCTACTCGTCAAGTATTTTACAACAATGTAAAAGTACCCGTAGAGAACATGTTATCTGAAAGAGAAAATGGGTTCAAAATTGCATTGAACATCCTGAACATTGGTAGAATTAAATTATCTATTGGAACAACTGGAGCTGCAAAAGAAGTAGTTACTCACTCTGCAAATTACGCTAACGAAAGAGAGCAATTTGGAAGACCTATTGCAAAATATGGTGCAATAAGAAGTAAGATTGGAAAAATGTCTACTTGGATTTTTGCAAGTGAATCTGCAAATTACCGTGTAGCACAAAATATTGATGACGCTACCAAAGCCTTGATTGAAGGAGGAATGAGCAAGGAACAAGCTACTCTTAAAGGAATAGAGCAATTTGCACCTGAATGTGCTTTACTTAAAGTGTGTGGATCTGATTGTTTGGATTACACTGTAGATGAAGGAGTTCAAATTCATGGAGGAATGGGATATTCTGCTGAGACTTTAGTAGAAAGAGCTTACCGTGATGCTAGAATCAACAAAATATTTGAAGGAACAAACGAAATCAACAGACTTCTTTTGGTGAATATGATTCTTAAGAAAGGAATGAAAGGAGAATTGGATTTAATGGGACCAGCAATGAAAGTTGCAGACGAATTAATGTCTGTTCCTAGCTTTGAAGAAGGAGAAACTGGATTATTTGCAGAACAAAAGAAATCAATTACTGGATTCAAAAAATCTGTGTTGATGGTTGCAGGTTCTGCAGTGCAAAAACTGATGGCTACACTTGCCAAAGAGCAAGAGATATTGATGAACAATGCCGATATGATTATTGATACTTATTTAGCAGAATCTGTTATTTTGAGAGTAGAAAAGTTAGTCGCTATGAAAGGAGAAGAAGCTTGTGCTGACCAAATAGTAATGGCTAAAGCCTTCGTTTATGAAGCTGCTGACAGAATAAACAAAGCTGGAAAAGATGCTATTAGCTCTTTTGCAGAAGGAGATGAATTAAAAATGATGCTAATGGGATTAAAACGATTCACTAAGCATGCCCCGTTCAATATTAAAGCTGCTTATCAACAAGTTGCAATTAATGTGTTAGAAAAGAACGAATATTGCTATTAATATTGTTAAAACAATGTTAATTTAGGCTGCCCAACGAGTGAAAGAAAAGAAAACAATGTCACCAATTACAAATTCAGAACAACTGTTGGTTATAGAAAAGCAAAAGCTTAGTGCTTTGCTTGAAATAACCAATTCTGTTAATAAAAACTACCAAATGTCCGATTTACTTTCTCAATTTGAGAATGTAATGAAAGATTATATTGGTATTTCTAGGCTTGCCTTTATTAACAATAGTGAGAACTGGAACTGCATTCTTACCTACGGTAACGGAGACATGTGTGGAACTTTTGATTTTAATAAATTATTGAAATACGAATCCACTACTTTTATAAGTGACACAAACCTAGAAAAACTAAGTGACTTTGAAATCCTACTTCCGGTTTATCACAAAGACAAACCTTTGTCTTTTCTTCTGATTGGAGGTATTGGCGAAGAAAACATGATTTCATTTATTCAAAACCACTTAGGTTTTGTTCAAACGATTGTAAACGTGGTATCTGTTGCCATAGAAACAAAAAAACTAGCAAAAGCATTACTGGATAGAAAACTAGAAGAAAAAGACATGGAGATTGCTGCAGAAATGCAAAAGCTATTACTGCCTTCTAATTTGCCTACCAATCACTCAATAGATATCTCTGCTTCTTATATTGCAAAACATATGGTAAGCGGAGATTATTATGACTTCATGAGGATAAATGATGATGAATATGTATTCTGTATTGCTGATGTTTCTGGAAAAGGAATGCCAGCAGCAATGCTGATGTCAAATTTTCAAGCAACTTTGCGTGCAAATGTAAAGTACAATCACCACAACCTAACTCTTGCTGGATTGGCCATGGAGCTAAATAGAAGTGTTATAAATGCAGCAAATGGTGAGAAATTTATTACGTTCTTCATTGGTTATTATAATGAAAAAACAAGATTACTAAAATACCTAAATGCCGGACACAACTACCCTATTTTGTATCAAAATAACAAAATTCACGAATTGAAAACTGGTTGTACAGCTCTAGGAATTTTTGAAACTCTACCATCTATTGAAATTCAAGAAATGGAAATTCATACGAATACCATTATCGTTTGTTATACTGATGGATTAATAGAAGCTGAAAATAGTGAAGGAGAACAGTTTCAGACTGATCGATTATCAGAAGCAATTGTAGCAAATAGTTACCTCAACATGAAAGAAATGAATCGTTCTTTAATAAAAGAAATATACGATTACACTGTAAATGACGAGTTACCAGATGATGCCGCCTTACTAAGCATGAGAATTATATAATTCAATCGCTTTTCTTATGTTTTCTTGTTTCTTTTCAATACGCCAAGACTTTGCCGTATCGGTTAAAAACTTATGAGACTTTAAAAAATCCACTTGATTTTTATTAAATTCCTCCTCAGATTTTACTACGTTATTCTCAATAAATTCTCGCATCAATTTATTACTTATTTCGTCAAAATCATTTCTACCCAAATAATCTAAATCTGCATCTTTCATTATCTCTTCTAATAAATCCTGAGGTTCATGATCTACACTTGTAGCCATAATAAGACGAGCTACTTTTTCTATCTGATCTTGATTAAAACTATACTTAGGCATTAACTTCCTAGCATAACTTGCTCCTATTGCTTCATTGTCGTCATATTGTTCTAAAAAACCAATATCATGGAACAATGCAGCTGTTTTAAGCAACAGTATGTCTTCGTTATATATTTCTTCCCCAAAACCCAAAAACTCTACCGCATTCATGATGTTTAGTGCATGTTTCTCCGTGTGATAGTAAATATTATTAGGTAAATTAGATTTTATAAGAGCAACCGTTTCTTTCATCATCAAGATATAGTCCGGTACAATTCCTTTTAGTTCATTGGCATATTGCCAAAATATTTTATTGGGTGTAACTCCTTTTTCATCTGCAGAGAGCTCTTTTTTAATTCTATCGACATAATACATTGGAATTTCTCCTACGTTTTTTGTGTCAATTTTTCCTCTCTCTACACAATCAAAATAAGGATAAATCTCTCTGTAGGTCTCCTCTGATATATTTACCTTTCCTTCTTCCCCTGCTTCTTGTAGCCTACTTGCCACGTTCACTGCACTGCCCCATACGTCAAACATAGGTCTTTTGGTATCCAATACTCCTGCTACAATCTCACCTGTATTTATTCCCACTCTAATCTTCCATCCATTCTCATCTATTTCGTTAATTTGAGCTACAGCATCTTGCATTTGCAAGCCTGCCAAAACCGTGCGAATAGAATTTTTGAATGATTTTTTTGGAACTCCACCTACAGCAAAATAACTATCTCCAATAGTTTTAATCAAAATCATTTTGTTCTCGGTAATGACTTTATCAAACGATCTAAAATAGATAGTTAACTTATTTACTAGCTCTTCTGCATCTACAAATGGGGTTATTTTTGAAAAAGAAACGATATCTGCAAACAAGATAGAAGCGCTTTCGTAATACTCTGGAGCTATTTGTCCTTTGTTCTTTAAAACACGTGCAATTTTTTCAGGAAATACATCCTTTAATAAAGCTTCAGATTTTCTATTTTCTATTTCTAACTGGTCTTTTTGTTCTATAATTTGTTCATTTTGGGAGATTATAGTTTCTGTTCTCCTTTCCATAAACTGCATTACTTTCTCTCTTTGACCTCTTGCTCGTAACAAGATAAAAACTATAGCAGAGATTAGCAGAAAGATAGTTAATAACCACCCCCAATTGAGAATTAAAAAATCTTTAGAAACGACAAGAATCACTGGGGCAATTTCTCCCAAACCATTTACCGTATATGTCGAGATTAATTTTTCCATTTACAAAAGAGTGCAAATTTAGTTCTTATCAGTAATTTTTAATTTTCCTTTTTAGGAGCAGCTGCAACAGATTCAGACATTTTTTGACCTACTACTGTTCCTTCAATAATTTGTTGTTGAAAATCTTTCATTCCTCCTGGAGAATGAGGCACCAAAATAGTGTTATTTCCTTCTTTTGTTCCAATGCTATTCAAAGTATCAAAATACTGAGTAAGCAATACAAACTGCATTACTTCCGTAGAGTTTATTTCATCCAATGAATCTTTAAAATCTTCTATCGATTCTTTAAACCCTTTTACAATTGCAATTCTTTGTGCTGCCACACCTTCTCCTTGCAATCTTTTGCTTTCTGCATCTGCCTCCGCTTCTTTTACTATCGTAATTTTAGTTGCTTCTGCTTCTTGCAATGCCGCTTCTTTGTCTCTTTTTGCAGCATTTATTCTATTCATAGAATCTTTTACATTCTTATCAGGATCAATATCTGTTATTAATGTTTTAATGATTTCAAACCCATAATCATCCATAGATTTAGATAGACTTTGGTTTACGGCATTAGCTATGTCATCTTTTCTTGAAAACACTTCGTCTAGCTCCAATTTTGGAACCTCAGCACGAATTACATCAAATATAAAAGAAGAAATTTGCCTTGCAGAATCATCTAAACTATAGAAAGACTCCTTGGTTTTACTAACTATTACTTTGTATTGTACAGAGGCTTGCATATTCACAAATACATTATCCATTGTTTTTGTTTCTACATGCACATCCAATTGTAAAACTCGTAAATTTACGACTCCTGCAACAGAATCTATAATCGGAATTTTGAAACTTAATCCCGATCCAGCAATTCTATTAAACTTTCCTAACCTCTGTATAACCTTGGCAGATTTCTCTGGCACAATTACGATAGACATTACTAAAAATACAATGGCCAGTACGATAAGTACAATTAACCCTGGGTTTGGTGCTGCTGCTAGTAAATACATAGTTTTTATTTTAGTTTTATAATGTTAATGGCTCTTTTTTAATAAAGAGTCCGAAGTATTTAGTTCTTCAAACTCCCTTTATAAAAGCTCTTTTCTTGAAAAGAATTCTCAAGTATTTTTTAGTCTTCTTTAGATTCTGTAACGTCTTCTGCTTTCACATCTTCTACGTTTTTTCCTTTCAAATATTCTGGCAATTGCATTCCTGCCATGTCAAACATATCTTGTAGTGGTGGTACCGATTTATACATTCCAGATAAGAAACCTGCAGTTGCCGATTTTCCATCTTTCCCGTTACTTCCTCCATCCCACACAGTTACTTTATCAATCTTAATGTTTTTAATTGCTTCTGCTTGTGTTTTTACCAATTCTGGTAATTTATCTGCAATCAATAACAATACTGCATCTTTACTGTTGTTCCCTGCTGCTTTCACAATTCTATCCAGTCCTTCTGCCTGCTTAGTCAAGATTTCATACATACCTTGCGCTTCTGCTTGTTTCTTGAATAAAATACTATCTGCTTCCCCTTTTGCAATTCTTCTTATTTGCTCTGCTTCGGCTTCAGCATCAATTTCTATTTTTTGCTTCTGAATTTGTGCTGGCACAACAATATCTGCATGTTGCTCTGCTTGTTTTCTCAATGCTCTTGCTTCCTCTGCTTCTTTCTCTGCAGCATAAGATTCTTCAAGTGCCTTTGCCAATTGTACCTTTTCAGATGCATTTGCCAATCTTTCTGCCTCTGCTTCTCTACTTCTTCTTGATGCATCAGAATGTGCTACTGCAATTTTTGCTGTATTTTCTCCTTCTACTGCTCTAGCGTTAGCTGCTGCTACTTGTATTCTTTGATCTTGTACCGCTTGCGCTTCTCCAATAGATCCATCTCTATTTTTTTGAGATACAGAAATACGTGCATCATTTATTGCTTTTGCTGCTGCTTCTTTTCCTAATGCTTCAATATACCCTGACTCATCATGAATATCCGTAATGTTTACGTTTATCAATTTAAGACCTACTTTTTGCAACTCTACTTCAACATTGTGAGTAATGTGAGTCAAAAATTTATCTCTGTCTGTATTAATTTCTTCAATATCCATAGAAGCAACTACCATTCTCAACTGACCAAAAATAATCTCTTGAGCTAAGTCTCTAATTGCATCTCCAGAAAGTCCTAATAAACGTTCTGCAGCATTTTGCATAACTGTAGGTTCTGTAGAGATACCAATTGTAAATCTTGACGGTACATTTACCCTAATGTTTTGTTTTGATAAAGCATTAGTCAACATCACCTCCATAGAGATAGGAGTTAAATCCAAATATTCGTAATCCTGGATGATTGGCCATATAAATGCTCCACCTCCGTGAATACATTTTGCCGATCCTCCTCCTGTTTTTCCATACACTACCAAAATCCTATCTGAAGGACATCTTTTGTATCGCTTGGTAATGGAATAAACAAATACTACAATAATAAGAATAACTGCTGCTGGTATTGCAAATACAGGAATTCCAGATGATGCTAATAATACTGAATTCATTTTTTGTTTTTTATTTGGTTAAATTATCTTCTATTAAGTTACTGTCTGTGTTCTTTTTGGTTAATCGCTCTATCAATAATATTTCTCCGCTTACTACCGCAGTTACTCTTATTACTTCTCCTTGTTTTAGATCTTCTTTTTCATCTGTAAGTGCGCTTAGCTCTCTTTTAGATCCTTGCACATCTATAGATATTTTTCCAATTCTAGAACGGTTAGCTCCTATCGATAAATAGACTTCTCCTATGTTTCCTACTGCGTTTTCTATTTTTAAAGTTCCGCTTTCGGCAAGTTTACTTATCCAAAGAAAAAGAAATGCCATAAGAGTCATCATTGCCAATCCTGCCATAAATGCAATTGTGGTTGCAGCCCCAGCAGAAAAACCATTGTCTAAACAGGCTATTCCTGTCCATCCAAAAAGAGTAAAGAATGCCATAGTGTTTTTGAAAGTAAAGAACTGAATCCCTATTCCATCATCTGCACCAATCTCCGTATCGGTATCCATATCTGCTTCTGAATCTGCGCCAAGCATACTCAAAGCAAACAATGCCAAAAATACAGTACTCCCTATTAATGCAGTAATCCAAAACACTACTTGCAAGGTGCTCATATCTGCGAAAAAATCTCCCATTCTATTCTTTTTTAAATCTCTATGTAATCAACTCTACTCAATATACTATTTTAAACACAAAAAGTTAATTCCTTCTACACAAGTGGTAAATTCCAATTTTGAATGGAAAGAATTCACTTAATAGGTTGATTTTTATGCATTGTTATTTATAGTTACCATAGGATCTTTCATAGTTTTCAAATCTCTATCAAACATGTATAGTCCGCTTTTGTCTCCTCCAATTAGGTTTAACTTATCTATAATGGATCTTACCAAAGCTTCTTCTTCTATTTGTTCTGAAACGTACCATTGCATGAAATTCATTGTAGCAAAGTCTTTTTCTTCGTGGCATACACCTACTACTTCATTTACTTTTGCAGATACCGCCAATTCATGATTCAAAAACTCATTGAATACATTTGTAATTGTTCCAAAGTCTTTTGGTGGTAAATCTACTTGAGGAATAATTGCGTGACCTCCTCTTTCGTTTATAAATTTCACCAACCTCAACATGTGCATTCTTTCTTCGTCAGATTGTTCGTAAAAAAACTGAGAAGTCCCGTCTAGTCCATTTGTCTCTGCCCAAGATGCAATTGCAAGGTAATAATGGGATGAATTTGCTTCTACTACCAATTGTGCATTTAATGCATCTTCCACTTTTTTGTTTAGCATAATTTATACGTATTTTTGTTTTTAATGTATTGATATAAAAATACAATAAATTTAATCAAAACCAATTGGATTAACCCTTAATTACTTGCCGTATGAATAAAATAGAACACATAGGAATTGCTGTAAAAGACATTGAAAAATCGAATGAATTATTTGCTTCACTTTTCAATAAAAAGCCTTACAAACAAGAGGCTGTAGAATCTGAAAATGTGATTACTTCGTTTTTTGAAACGGGAGAATCTAAAATAGAATTGCTACAAGCTACCCACGAAGACAGTGCTATTGCTAAATTTATTGAGAAAAAAGGAGAAGGAATTCACCACATTGCTTTTGATGTAACGGATATTTATGCCGAGCTAGAAAGATTGGAAAAAGAAGGATTTAGAATCATATCTAAAGAACCAAAAAAAGGAGCCGACAATAAATTAGTTGCCTTTCTTCATCCAAAATCTACGAATGGAGTTTTGATTGAGCTTTGCCAGGAGATTGGGGAGGTTGATTCTTCAACTAAAAATAAAAAATAACAATCATTCTGACTGTCATTCCAAACTTCATTTGGAATCTAAAGTTTT
>CAXIAX010000093.1:0-9160 GCA_964021785.1 uncultured Flavobacteriales bacterium | reverse complement strand
TATTTCCAATCCATCATAAGCCAAAAACACATTTTTTGGCAATTCTTGAGAGACTTCATCATGTAAACCTAATGTATGGCTCATGTGAGTAAAATATGCTTTCTCTGGCTTTATTTTTTCTACAATTTCTAAAGCTTGTGCTAAAGTAAAATGAGATATATGTTCAGTTTTTTGTAAAGCATTTATTACAAGAATCTTTGTTCCTTTTACTTTTTCTAATTCTTTCTCAGAGATATAATTCATATCTGTGATATAGGTAAAATCTTTGATTCTATAGCCAAAAACAGGAAGCTTATAATGTAAACCTTCAATAGGTGTTACCTCATCTCCATTTATTTGAAAAGCAGTATTTGTAATCTCATTAGCATGTATTCTTGGAATTCCTGGATAATTAAAACGGTCGTCAAAAATATAATGAAATTCACCTTTCAAAGCTTTTAAAACTCTTTGGTGGGCATAGATTTCTATTTCTTTGTTGTGTTTAAAACAAAATGGACGTACATCATCAAGGCCAGCTACATGGTCTTTGTGTTCGTGAGTATACAATATTCCGTCTATATCTTGAACATCTTCTCGCAACATTTGTGTTCTAAAATCGGGACCAGAATCTATAACTAATGTGTTATTTTTAGTTTCTATTAATATAGAAACACGTAATCTTTTGTCTTTTTCATTTTTAGATAGACATACTTCGCAATCGCATGCTATAACGGGTATTCCTTGTGAAGTTCCTGTTCCTAAAAATGTTATTTTCATGGGTGATATGATTATGCTTCTACTGTTAATTCTACCATTTCCTTAAGTTCTTGCAAACAAGTATCAATATCTTCTTTGGTATTGTATTTACTAAAAGAAAACCTTAGTGGTACATAATCAGTAGCATTGGGATAAATTGCTCTTATTACGTGAGAACCTTGATTAGCTCCTGAGTTACAAGCACTTCCTCCTGAGACTGCTATTCCTTTCATGTCTAATTTAAACAAGAGTAATCCGTTATTACTGTTGTTAGGAAAAGAAACAGATAGCACGGTATATAGTGAATTATCTTCGTTCCCGTTTATTCTGATTTGATCTCCATAAGTAGAAATCAATTCGTTTTTCATGTAAGTTTTCAATTCTTTAATGTGAGAACTATGTTTTTCTAAATCTCCATAGGCAAGGTCTAGTGATTTATGTAAAGCACAAACTCCAATCAAGTTTTCTGTTCCTGCTCTTAATCCTCTTTCTTGTCCTCCACCAATCAACATAGATTTTGCTGAAATTGATTTATTTATGTAAATAAATCCAACCCCTTTTGGACCATGAATTTTATGAGCAGAACAAGCAGAAAAATGAACACCTAACTCATCAAAATTTAAAGGGTAATGTCCTACTGTTTGTACTGTATCCGAATGAAAGTAAGCTTCATATTGTTTACAGGCTTCACCCACTTTTTTAATAGGTAATAATGTTCCAATTTCATTGTTGGCATGCATCAATGAAACCAATGTTTTTGTATTTGAGCTAGATAGTAATTCGATCAATTGAAGAAGGTCAATGTCTCCGTCTTCATTAACATCCAAAAATACAACTTCAATATTATTCTTTTTTGCAATGGTTTGAACAGTAGATAGTACTGCTTTATGCTCCATAGCAGAGGTGATTATTCGTTTTACACCTAGGTCATAAACAGCACAGTTTATTGCCATGTTGTCGGCCTCAGTTCCGCAAGAAGTAAAAGTTATTTCTTGTGGTAATGCTCCAAAATATGCAGCTATATCTTTTCTGCAAGTTTCAAGTGTATTCTTAGCTTTTCGACCAAAAGAATGAGTAGAAGATGGGTTACCATAATTTTCTCTCATTGTGTTAAGCATTACCTCCATCACTTCTTCGTCTAATTGCGTGGTTGCTGCACTGTCTAAATAAATTGCCATTCTTTTATTTTTCTATTATTTGTTGAATATCACCCATTATTTTTTGAGCAATTTTATGAGCACTTTCTTCAGTGCTACTTTCCGAGTATACTCTTATTATTGGTTCTGTATTCGATTTTCTCAAATGAACCCATTCGTTTTCAAAATCTATTTTTACTCCGTCAATGTCGTTTACTCTTTCATTTTTGTACAGTTCTTTCATTTTTACAAGAACCTCATCTACATCAATTTGTGGAGTCAATTGTATTTTATTCTTACTCATTTCGTAATTTGGGTAAGAGGCTCTCATCTCTGCAGAAGTCATTTTACTATTGGCTAAGTGAGTTAAAAATAACCCTACACCAACTAGTGCATCTCTTCCGTAGTGAATCTCTGGATATATAATTCCTCCATTTCCTTCACCACCAATTACAGCATTTTCAGCTTTCATTTTTTCTACCACATTTACTTCACCTACTGCCGAAGCAAAATATTTCCCTCCGTTTTTTACCGTTACATCATTCAATGCACGAGTAGAGGATAGGTTAGATACTGTGTTTCCTGGTGTATGTTTAGTTACATAATCTGCTACTGCTACCAAGGTGTATTCTTCTCCAAACATGGTTCCGTCATTGCATACAAAAGCAAGTCTGTCTACATCTGGATCTACCACAATTCCTAAGTCGGCATTGTGTTCTACTACCAGTTTAGATATTTCTGTTAAGTTCTCTGCCAATGGCTCTGGATTGTGAGGAAAATGTCCTGTAGGTTCACAATATAATTGGACGACTTCTACTCCTAATTCCTTCAATAAAGCAGGAATAAATATTCCTCCAGTAGAATTTACTGCATCTACAACAACTTTGAAACCAGCTTTTTTTATGGCTTCTTTATCTACCAATTTTAAATCTAAAACGGCATCAATGTGTTTTTGTAAATAAGTATCGTCTTTAGAGTAATTACCCAAATCATCTACTTCTACAAAAGAATATTTGTCGTTATCTGCAATAGAAATTAATTCTTCTCCTTCTGCACCAGAAATAAATTCTCCTTTGTTATTCAATAGTTTTAAGGCATTCCATTGTTTAGGATTGTGACTTGCAGTGATTATGATTCCACCATCAGCTTTTTCCATAGGTACAGCAATTTCTACTGTAGGAGTAGTGGAAAGACCTAAGTCTATTACTTCTACACCCATTCCTATTAAAGTTCCTGAAACTAAGTTGGATACCATTTCGCCAGAAAGACGAGCATCACGACCTATTACTATTTTTATTGATTTTTTGTTTGTTGTGTTCTTAATCCATTGAGCATATGCCGAAGTGAATTTAACTACATCTATTGGTGTTAAATTTTGAGAAATTTCGCCACCAATTGTTCCCCTTATTCCGGAGATCGATTTTATTAAGGTCATATTAAAAATAAGATTTCCTCAAAGATAAGAAAAAATGAGATTTATAAAGAGGTATTATATCATTCAATTATTCACCAAGGAGTGGTTATAATTCGTAAAGTATTTACTTATAGTTTTTACTTAAATAAAAATTGATTTTAAAGCAATTAAGATTTATCTAGAATTAATTTAAACATAACCTTGTAACGACTCTTCAATAAAATCCTTTATTTGTTTAGTTTGTTCTTTGGCCTTGTTTTTTCCTACTTGTGCCGCCAGGTAAGTAACTATTAAAAGAACTAAAAAAATAGGGGATAAGTATAATAGAATTCCACTTTTACCCAATGAAAGCATGCCACTTCCTATAACTGCAAGTATGGTAAATCCAGCAATTCCAAATGTATAGAGAACAATAAAAGTTGCCCAAAGAGTTGGTTTTGGTCCTACAATTCCTCTTACAATGGTTCCTTCTGGTGTTTTTTCTAAATTAAATGTTGCTGTGGGTGACCAATAATGTTGATGTGTAGGGTGAATCTCAATAGTGCAATGGTTGTGCTTCTTGCTAAATAATAAATCTTGAGTATGATTTTTTTCATTCTGTATCAGTACTTTTCTCACTTCGTCAGGAGAAAGATTTACCTCTTCTCTTATTCTCGGCCTCACACTTATTTCTGACATGGATTCAATATTTTGACTAAATATATAGAAAAATATAAGTTTAAAAAAAATGATTCTTATCAGGAAAGCCATAGCTTGGTTGCTAAATCTGATGGCGGAAACAATATTTTATTATATTTGTTACTTAATCATTTAAAAAAAGAAAAATTATGAAGAAGTCATTATTTATGTCAACATTAACTTTGATATTTGTTGGTGCAATGCTAACATTAGCTAGTTGTGGAGGAGGAGAGAAAGATTGCGAAAAGAAATGTGATAACACAGAAGAATGTAAAAAGAAGTGCGAAAAAGAAGGTAAAACTTGCACTGGAATGAAAGAAGGATGCGATAAAGATTGTAAAAAAGCTTGTTGTGCAGAGAAAGAAGGTCACGGACATGGAGAAGAGCATGGACACGGGCATGAAGCTCATGGTGATGAAGGACACGGACATGGTGATCACGGAGATCATGAAGGTCACGACCATGCAGAATTAGATTCAGCTGCTTAATTTATAAAGTAAGTAAATAAAAAAATCCTCTAGAATTATTTCTAGAGGATTTTTTTTGCCTTAGATTTTATGAGATTACTTGTGATTAGGCAATAGCCTCATCTTTTTATATACCAGTTTGAATAATCCAATGCTTATTATTCCTATGATTAGAGCGGCATAAAATAAGTTTTCAAATTTAAATTCGCTTCTCACTTCATAATTATTTCTGTAATATATCTCGTACATAAAAAAGTAATAAAAGAAGGGTAACACAGGTAGCCAAACATGCAAATACATAGCCGTTACGATAGAAAATCTACTTTTGTAATTAGACACATATCCTTTTATAGTTAATAGAATTGCAATTACATATGCAA
Source organism: uncultured Flavobacteriales bacterium (assembly GCA_964021785.1). Taxonomy (GTDB): domain Bacteria; phylum Bacteroidota; class Bacteroidia; order Flavobacteriales_D; family CAJJDF01; genus CAJJDF01. Next base: position 4,350 of record CAXIAX010000093.1, on the reverse strand, counting down.
CCATTATTAAAGCAAAGAAAAAATCTTCGTCTGCTCTTAAAAATACGCCAAATATTAACCCTACAATTCCAATAAGTACAGGGGTAAGGGCAAGCGCAAGAACACCAAAAAGAAAATCTCGCCAATGAATTTGTTTGAAAATCCAAACGAAAAGTGAGAGCATTAACAACCAAGCAACAATAATTTTTGAAATTTCACTGTCGCCATAGTTTGCTTCAAAAGCTCCACTGTATCTTAGTTTTAGTTTTGCAAGGTATTCTACTTTATATTCCACTCTATCACGCCAATTGTAATAGTAGTCGTTTTCAGTACGTTTAAAATAATTAAAATTTTCATCTTTAAATTCGGCTATTACTTCATAGTTTACAATTTCTGCTGCAGTTGTCACAATTTCATTGTGAGTATACTTATTGTAGGAGTAGATGTAGTCAGCCACAATTTCTTCTAGTTGGTTGTAGGTTGCGAGAATGTATAAATTATTCGTGTTTTTTGGAATGGGATTATTAATATAATCCTCATAATTCATTAATTTTTCTTCGTAATATCCCCTTTCCGAATCATACCCATCCGAAAAATCTTCTCTTACCTCTTCAATAGTTTCGGTAAGAAGTTCTTCATCATAGTCTTCCCAGTAATAAGTATCAATAAAATTATTGTATCTAATTTTATATCGATCTCCTTTTTTTTCTATCTGATTATCATTATTAGAAACTACATTTCCTGCGTTTATCATAATAGTATGACCCACGTTTAGGTTTTTAATATCTTGGGTTATTTCTGTTTTTTGTGCTGTTCTGGCAATTTTAAGATCATTGGTATAAGGAATAAATGAGACCAATAGATAGGAAACAAAAAACATTAAGAAGTACAAAAAGAAATTCATGTATTCTAGAGGAATAGATAGTTTTCCTCCTGATTTTTCTACATTGTAGCGAGCTTGAATCACAAACCAATACACAATAAATACCATTACAGGAATAACCATAAGGGTAACTCCCCATTCGCCTTCGGGCATTGGGTCCTTAATATTGTAACCTATTAGTAGTACATTAAATGTATAAATGATAAGCATAAAAATAATTGCGATAGGCAAAAATATATGCACTTTGGTTACCCAAATATTTGGGAAATTATGAAGTAAATAGTTATCTATTTTTTGAAATAAATTCATTGGGAAAAGGTGTTGAATCGGTTAAAATAATTTTTTGGTAGAAGAACTAATATCTCTGAAATAATGAACTTTAAAATTTTCATTTAAAATTAATTTCAAGAAATCTTCCGAAGAAATTTCTAGAGGAACTTTCACGTCTAGGGTTTTTCCTGCGGCTTTTATTTCTGCAGACTCTATTAAGTGTTTTAGCTCTTCTGGAGTGAAATCCCCTTGTATCTCAAACTGATTTTCTTTTCTGTTTTCTCCAATTTTAGAAATCTCACCTTCGTAAACTAGGTTTCCTTTTTTCAAGAAAATAATAGCATCCGATACGTTTTCTATTTCATGTAATTGTTGTGAGCTAAGGATTACACTCACTTTTCTTTCTTGGTTAGATACAATTTCGCGTAAATCGCTCAAGAATTTTTCTTGTGCATTGATATCTAGATTAGCAATTGGTTCATCAAGCACCAATAAATCGGGTGCAGAAATCAGCATTTTTGCCAATTGAAAACGCAGTCTATATCCTGTAGAAATTTCTTTCCACTGCAATTCAATATATTCTTCTAGTCCCAATTGTGCAACCAATTCGTCTACAATTTTATCAGCTTGGTTTCCTTTTATACCTCTAATTGTGGCTTCAAAAATCAGGTTTTTTCTTAACGAACCATACCATCTTGGGATTCTTTGTGGGATGTATGCAATTTTTTGTTTTGCCCATTCCCAAGAGAAATTTGCAGCATCACTTTCTCTACCAAAATAATTGAGAGTACCGCTATCTATGGATAAATCTCCAGCAATGATTCTTAGTAAAGTAGTTTTTCCATTTCCATTTTCTCCTACTATTCCAGTTATTTGCCCTGGTTTTAGAGAAACAGAAATCTTCTTTAGTGTAAATCCACCACTGCGATAGTTTTTGGTGACTTCTTGGGAAGAAAATAATGTCATAATTTCGTTTTGATTATAACATTAAAGAAAAGGATTTATTATTGAATTCTGATTAAAATCTGTTAAAATTAAAACTTCAAAATCGTACAAGTTACATTTTTATAAAATTTACCTCACTAGAAGTGAATCAACAGCCGCAAGATAGGAATGAGACAATTATCTCTTAATTCCCAATATACCTAACAATCCTCTTCCCAATTCTCTTGCAATAGTTCGTCCCATTTGTCTTACCAAGGTATTTTTACTTAGGCTTTCAAAAAATCCTCTGTCCTTTTTTCTAACTACTTTTTTACCTTTCTCCCTTTCCTTCTCTAATTCTTCTTGGTGTTCTACTTTTTGAGCTTTCTTAAGCTTTTTGGTCAACATTTCGTGAGCACTTTCCCTGTTAATGTCTTCTTGGTATTTCTTTACCAAATCAGAATTAGAAACTAACTCATCTATTTCTTGAGGTTGTAATACATCCATTCTAGATATTGGAGCTCTTAATAAAGTAGCTGCAAGGGGAGTGGGAATACCTTTTTCATTTAAGCAGGTAACCAAAGCTTCTCCAATTCCCAATGAGGTAATTAGAGTTTCTGTATCGTAAAATTCCGAAATAGGATAATTTTCTACCGTTTTGCTTATCGCTTTTCTATCTTTTGCAGTAAATGCTCTTAGTGCGTGTTGCACTTTCATTCCCAATTGGCTAAGAACCGCTTCAGGAATATCGGTAGGGTTTTGAGTTACAAAATAAACTCCTACACCTTTAGATCTAATTAGCTTGATTATAGCTTCTAATTGAGCTTTTAAAGCTTTGGATGCTTCGGAAAATACTAAATGAGCTTCATCTATAAACAAAGCTAATTTAGGTTCATCCGAGTCTCCTTGTTCAGGAAAGTTTGAATAGATTTCTGCCAATAAACTCAACATAAATGTAGAGAACAGTTTTGGTTTGTCTTGAATATCAGTTAATCGGATGATGGATTGAATACCTCTTCCGTCTTTGTCTTTTCTCAATAAATCATTTACATCAAATGATTTTTCTCCAAAAAAACGTTCGGCACCTTGCTGTTCTAATTCAATAATTTTTCTCATTATTGCACCTACCGACATAGATGAAAATCCTCCGTATTCTCTTTCTATTTCTTCTTTCCCCTCATTGGCCAAAAATTGAATGGTAGTCTTTAAGTCATCTAAATCTAAAAGAGGGAGAGTATTGTCGTCACAATACTTAAAAACCAATGAAATAATCCCTCCTTGGGTTTCATTCAAATCCAAAATTTTAGACATAAGAACAGGTCCAAATTCTGTTATTGTCGCTCTAAGTCTTACCCCTTTTTCATCCGAAATAGTTAATAATTCTACGGGTAGGGCAGAAGATTCATAGGGTAAATCTCCAATAGAAATATGTCTCCAAGCAATATGTTCGTTAGATTCCCCTTCAGCTGCCATTCCCGATAAATCTCCTTTTATATCCATCATTAGGCAAGGAATTCCTTTTAAGGATAATTGCTCTGCAAAGACTTGGAGAGTTTTTGTTTTACCAGTTCCAGTTGCTCCGGCAATTAAACCGTGTCTTGCAATTGTTTTTAAAGGTATTTTTATGTGTGTATTTGGAATACATTCTCCTTCATACATTGCTCCACCAAGAGTTATGTAATCTTTTTTAAATGTATACCCTTTTTCAATATGGTCTCTAAAAGCGTCTTTACTCATACTATTTCATTTTGTACTCAAATCTACTAAAAGTTAAAGAATGATTTAAATCTAATTAAAAATTAGAATTATGGACTTAATCAAAAGTTGGAGTTTAAAGGAAAAGATATTTTATGACATTAATCAATATTTAAAAAGGGTGAAAGGGAATCTTTCTGCCTTATATTTGTATTTAAATAAATGAAAATGGAAAACAGAAAAGAAATAACTTCTAGAAAAGAAGTGTTCGAATTGGTCAATGCATTTTATGCAAGGATAAGAAAAGACGATTTTTTGGGTCCAATTTTCAATAAAATGCTTTCTACTGAAGAAATTTGGGCGGAGCATCTAGATAAACTAACAGATTTTTGGGAAACCAATTTATTTGCAGTGATAAAATTCAAAGGAAACCCAATGGTAGCACATCAAAAAGTAGATAAGACATTTAACCATAGTATCACTCAAGATCATTTTTATGAATGGCTTAAAATATGGAACTCTACCGTAGATGATTTATTTGTAGGAGAAAAAGCCGAGCTAGCAAAAGAAAGAGCAAGACGTATGTCTACTCATTTGCA
>CAXIAX010000092.1:0-9264 GCA_964021785.1 uncultured Flavobacteriales bacterium | reverse complement strand
ATTTCTTCTCCTTTATAATTCAATCTATAACCAGACGAATAACCATAATTTCCATCAATTTTTACTTGATAAAAAGGAAACTCAACACTTAAGCTTTCTTGCATTTCTCTGGATAAAAAAGAATTAATAGGTGAGAATATAGAATCTAATTTTATCTCTGTTTTTACAAAACTATTTCTACCTCTAGCTAGCACAGCTTTGTAATGGAGCAAAGTATTATTTAATTCTAAAGAAATAATTTGAGTACTGTCCCAAACAAGTATCGGCTGACTGGAATCTGACTTTTGCCCGAGTAAGGTGAAAGAGCAAAACAGACAAAAGAAAATAAAAGTTCTCATGGCAAAATATTAGCTATTAAGTTTCAATGTAATAAAAAAAACTAGCTACAATTATAAGGTTAACTTATCGGTAACGAATCTTACAGAAGAATTATAAATCTTTTTACTTTCATATACCCTATTAAATTCCTAATTTTGTTATACAATTTTGATTAAAAAAACATAGAATATGAGCAAATATGATGTAGTAGTAATAGGATCGGGACCTGGTGGATATGTGGCAGCAATAAGATGTGCACAGCTAGGAATGAAGACTGCACTGATAGAAAAATACGATACTTTGGGAGGAACTTGCCTTAATGTAGGTTGTATTCCATCTAAAGCAATGTTGGATTCTTCTCATCATTATCATGAAGCTACTCACAATTTTACAAAACACGGAATTGATGTAGAAGGAACAATTACTCCAAACATCAAACAAATGGTAGCTCGTAAACAAGAAGTTGTAGACCAAACTACGGGTGGAATTGATTTCTTGATGAACAAAAACAAGATTGATGTTCTTCACGGAATGGGTTCTTTTGTGGATAAAAACACAATTAAAATTACTAAAGAGGGCAAAGAAGAAACTATAAATACTGACAAAGTAATTATCGCTACAGGATCTAAACCAAACTTCTTTCCTGGAATGGAGCCAGACAAAAAGAGAATCATTACTTCTACTGAGGCTTTAGTTCTAAAAGAAATACCAAAGAAGCTAATCGTTATTGGAGGTGGAGTAATTGGACTAGAACTTGGTCAAGTATATGCTAGACTTGGATCTGAAGTGCACGTAGTAGAATTTATGGATTCTATTATTCCTACAATGGATAAAGCATTAGGAAAAGAATTGATGAGAGCTTTGAAAAAAGAAGGATTCAAATTTAACTTTAACCACAAAGTAAAGAATGTAACAAACAAAGGTAAAACTGTTGTTGTTACTGCTGACAATAAAAAAGGAGAAGAAGTAACATTTGAAGGTGATTACTGTTTAGTATCTGTAGGAAGAAAAGCTTACACAGACCAATTAGGATTGGAAAACGTAGGAATTAAAACAGATAAAGCAGGAAGAGTAGAAACTGACGAACATTTACAGACTAACGTTCCTGGAATTTATGCAATTGGTGATGTAGTAAAAGGAGCAATGTTGGCTCACAAAGCAAGTGAAGAAGGTGTATTGGTTGCTGAAATCATGGCCGGACAAAAACCTCATATCAATTACAACTTAATTCCTGGTGTAGTTTACACATGGCCAGAAGTAGCTGCTGTAGGACAAACGGAAGAGCAATTGAAAGAAGCTGGAGTAGAATACAAAGTAGGTTCATTCCCAATGAAAGCATTAGGAAGAGCAAGAGCTAGTATGGATATTCAAGGATTTGTAAAAATTTTAGCAGACAAAGAAACTGACGAAGTATTGGGAGTTCATATGATTGGACCAAGAGTTGCCGATTTAATTGCAGAAGCTGTTGTGGCAATGGAATACAGAGCAAGTGCTGAAGATTTAGCAAGATTCTCTCACGCTCACCCAACTTATGCAGAAGCTGTGAAAGAAGCGGCATTAGCTGCTACAGAAGATAGAGCTTTGCACATATAGTTTTCGGTTTTGTTTACTCTCGATACAATTTGAATTTTGCTAACGTATAATTCAAATCACTCGAACTGACAAAAACAAATAATATTTTTAAAGGCGTAAATCATTTTTTGATTTACGCCTTTTTTGTTATCTTAGAATCAAATTATTACACTATGAAAAAGCTAATCCTATTTGTATTGACAATCTCACTAATGAGCTGTTCTATTTTTAAGAAAGAACCCAAAGTAGAGTCGGTAGATATTAATAAAGTATATACTGTGGTAGAAAAACAACCCGAATATCCTGGAGGAGCAGACGCAATGTTTAGCTATTTGGGAAAAACTATAAAATACCCACAAGCAGCTAAAGAAGCTGGAGTAAAAGGAAAAGTTTATGTAAGTTTTGTAATAGAAAGAAATGGTAGTATTTCTAACATAAAAGTATTGAGAGGAATAGGAAGTGGATGTGACGAAGAAGGAATTAAAGCTGTAAAAAATATGCCAAACTGGACACCTGGAGAAATAAGAAACCAGACTGTGAGAGTTCAGTATGTATTACCTATTAATTTTTCTTTAAGATAAATAACTATGAAAAAAGTATCCCTATTCATTCTCACAATTTCAATGATAAGTTGTTCTACTTTAAAGAAAAAAGAAGAACAAAACAAGGCTTCTCAGCAAATAATTACGGTTAATAACCAAAACAAAGATACTGAAGAAGAAGTATATACTGTAGTAGAACAAAACCCAGAATTCCCTGGAGGACAAGTTGAGTTAGATAAATTTATAGCTAAAAACAAAAGTGCCAAACGTTTTAAAAAAGGTACCGTATATGCACAATTTATTATCGAGAAAGATGGTTCTTTAACTGACATTAAAATAATTCGAGGATTATCAGCAAAAGAAAATTCTGAAACTATTCGATTAATCAAGTGCATGCCAAAATGGGCTCCTGGCAAACACAGAGATACTGCAAAAAGAGTTAGATATGTGCTTCCTGTAAAATTCACCTAACTCAACCTAAACGAACTTCCTGGCAAGGCTTTCACCAAGCCTTTGAATTCCAACTGGAGTAATCCAACAGAAAGTTTACTGGTAGATAATTTTGTTTTCAAACTCAATTCATCCATTGCTATTGAGTTTTCTGGATCCAATGAATCATAAATTAACTGTTCGTCTTCGGGCAAATCTAAAAACAATTGTTTTTGAACCGGCTTTGGTTTTCCCGAAACCAATTCCCAATTCATGAGATACACAATATCGGACGCACTATTTAGCAAATGAGCTTTGTTTATTTTTATTAAATAATTACACCCTTCAGAATATTGATCTGTAATTCTGCCAGGCACTGCAAAAACATCTCGGCTATAACTATTAGCAATTTCTGCTGTGATAAGCGAACCTCCCTTCTTTGCTGATTCTATCACGATAGTAGCATCTGCCAATCCTGCGATAATTCTGTTTCTAGTAGGGAAATTTTGTCTATCGGGATTAGTTCCGCTCATAAACTCGGTAAGTAAACCTCCTGTTTTCATCATTTTATCTGCCGTTGGCTGATGAGTAGAAGGATACAACCTATCTAACCCATGAGCTAATACACCAACTGTTGCTATGTCATTCTTTACACAACACTTGTGGGCATGAATATCCACCCCATAAGCCATTCCACTTATCACCAAAGGTTCATGAGACTTTAATTCTTCAAGTATTTTGGTACAAATATCCTTTCCTCTTTGTGTTACTTTTCTTGTTCCTACCACACTCACAATTTTAGAATTATTGAAATTGAGATTACCCTGTCCATAAAGCACAATAGGAGAATCTTCACACTGTTTTAAATTAATAGGATAGCTCTTATCTGTAATCAAAAATACCTGAACGTCATTTTCTTCAATAAATTCAAGCTCCTGCTCTACTCTTTCCAGTATTTTCTTGTTGGATAATTGATCAAAAATCTTGTTAATCAACACGGTTCCAACTCCGGGAATATTACTCAATTTGGCTTTGGATGAAGAAAAAACACTTGTAAAGTCTCCACAATAAGCTAGCAACTTTTTGGCATTAATATTCCCCACACCTTCTACTAAGGTTAGCGCCATGGCGTATTTTATTTCAGAATTTATCATAAAACTGTTTCAGAAAATCATTGAACCTTGAATTTAAGCAAATTATATCGATTTATTTAATTTTCATTACATTTAGATGAATAAACCAACCCTTATTAGTAGCTAAGATAGCTCAGTGTGTCATTTTAGAAACAAAACATATTGCATGAAAAAATTAGAAAAAACTATATTTATTACTCCATTTTCATCTTGCCAAACTACAAAACTGATTAAATGTGACATCTCTAAGAAAACAAACAGTTCTGACCCAATATCCCTTTTAATCTCTTAAATTCGAACTGTGAAAAAAAAATTACATACTCTATTCGCATTCCTATTCTTAGTATTAGCCAGCAACACTAACATTGCTCAAATCTATACTTTCACCAATTACTCCTCTACCAATGGATTGGTAAGTAATAAATCAACTGCTATTCTGCAAGACTCTAGAGGTTATCTTTGGATTGGGACAGAAATAGGTTTGTCGCGATTTGACGGAAACAGTTTCGTGAATTACGACAAATTTCATGGGTTGAGCGAAAATGCAATTTCTGGATTAAAACAAGATGGAGAAGGTAATTTATACGTTTTTCATCCCAACAATAGGATTACAAAAATATCTAACGATTACTCTTTGGATGTTGAAGACAGCACAAAAACTGACTATCACTTTATAGACAACAGTAACTTAACATGTAAAATTATAGATAAAAAATCTATAAAAATACTGAACAAAAAAAAGCAAGTACTTTTTCATATCACCACAAAGAACGGACTGGTAAATGACGAAATAAACAGTGCATTGGTTGATAGAGAAAACATATTATGGATTGCGACAAAAAAAAATGGAATCTATAGTTTACCGTTACAAAATTTTCCTAGCTACAAATGGGAGTACGGCTCTCTTGTAAATAGCTACCAACTTAATAACGAAACTCACTTACTTACCTTCAAGAATAATATTGTAAAAATGAGGTTTAACGGAGAAAAACCAACTTTCTCTACGGTATTTACAAACAAGAACAAAGTTCTCAATTGTGCTATTATTCAATATGGTAATGAATTATTTTATGGAACAAACCAAGGGATGTTTCTTTATTTTAATGAAACCAAAACAGAGTTTTCCTTTAATGAACTGACTGAAAAAAATGTAACTCACATAGAAAAACTTGGTAACGGAGATTTGCTAATCATTGCCGACAATAGAATATACATGTATGTGGTTTACACCAATGAGATTAATTTATTCCCTGGCTTAGCCAATTTTCAAGCAAACTCCCTTCAAAAATTAAATAACGAAATCTATTTATTAGGAAAGGGAAACATTTATCAATTAAAAAACAAAAAATTCAATCCACTTCTTAGTAGTCACAAGATAGCTAGATCTCAAAATTTTGTGCACATAGCTGAGGGAACTAAAGGAACATTTTGGCTCTCTTCTGATAATGGAGGATTGTTTTATCATAGTCCAGAGGAAGATAAATTAGAAAACTTTAACCAAGATAAAAACATCCCACTAAACAGTGCATATAGTTCTTTGCAAGATGAAAACAACCTGTGGATCACGACTAAATCGGAAATCGTATGGTATGACATTACTAAAAACACATTTAGTAGATTTGGCAGCAAATACCTGAACAGCACAAATTTTTTACCTTTTACCATAAAGAACAAAAAAAACTTATACTTCACAACCAAGGAAGGATTGGTACAAACTTTTGATTCAAAATCTTTTGTAAGTTCCTCTAACATACTGAACATTACAAATATGTTTGTACAAGGAAAAACTACCGATACAGACTCTATTATAGAGGTAAAATACAATAGTTTTCCTATTCAGTTCGATTATCAATCCATCAGTCTTAAAGAAAAAACTTATTACCAAATAAAACTAGAAGGAAAAGATGAAGAATGGTCTAACTCCACTCTAAAAACATCTATTTCTTATCCCTCTCTTGGACCAGGCAACTATACGTTTAGAGTAAGAACTGTAGACCCTATAAATGAAGTAGTACTAAATACAGATAAATTAGAATTTACCGTACTCCTTCCGTATTGGAAAACAGCATATTTCATCTATATCTTACTAGGAATTTTAGCTTTTTTCATCTTCCTTTTTTATCTATTTAGAGTTTGGACTTTGAAAAAAAGAGCAATCAAACTTGAGAAATTAATTGACGAAAAAACTTACGTTCTCTCTGCACAAAACCAAAACATAGAACAATTCTCTTATTCTTTGTCTCATGATTTAAAAAACCCAATAAACAACATCAAAGGTTTGGTAGAGATTATGGAAGAATCAGAAGACGACAGCCAAAACGAAATAAGAAAACTTCTGATGAGCTCCGCCCAATTGTTAGAAGACAAAATAAAAGCTACTCTCAAGACGATAAAACAAATGCAGGCCAACAAAAAAAATGTCGAATTACTGTATTTTAATAATATTATGAACGAAACTAAGCGCTCGCTTTTAATGCTCATAAAAAACAATGACGTAAAGTTCAATACACATTTCAAGGCAAATTCTATTCAGTATAGTTCCTCAATTTTGGAGAGTATATTCTATAACCTCATGAGTAATTCTATTAAATATGGAAGTAAAAAAAGAAAAACCATCATTGACATTTCTGCCAGAAAAGAAGGTGAAATTTATATCCTAGAGTTTGAAGACAATGGCATAGGAATGGATATGGAAAAAGACCTTGAAAAAGTATTCTCAATTTTTGAACGCGTAGATGATGAAAATGCAACTGGAACTGGACTTGGTCTATACATGGTAAAGCAAATGATAGAGCTTAATGGAGGAAGTATTTCGGTAACTAGTGAACTAGACAAAGGGACCAAGTTTACGATCAAATTAACCCCTATGGAATAATTATTTTTAATTCTTTTTGTAAATAACCCTTTCAAAATTTGGAAAAGGACTCAAGACCTTTTAAATTCGCAGACTTCTTTTGAGAAAAAGAGTAATTATAATTCACTTGAGCGATCAACAATATTATAATTGGGCCTATAACTCAGTTGGTTAGAGTATCTGACTCATAATCAGAAAGTCCCTGGTTCGAGCCCAGGTGGGCCCACTACCGATAGCGATCGGAATAAAAAAAACCTTTGCAGCAATGCAGAGGTTTTTTTTTGCACTAAACTTTCCTAACTTTAAACAAACTTACTACATGGGATTTCTAATTGAAATAGTGCTGAGAATTTTTGTTAATGTGATTAATCAATTCACTAAGCAAGATTTAAATGATTTTATTGAACAATTCCCTAAGGATGTGGGAGAAAAAATAGGAGAAGCCGTGAAAGGAAACCTAACCCCTATCAAAAACTGGCTGAGCGAAAGCACCTCCAATCTAACTTTATTCTTAACTGCCTTCACAAAGAAGAAACTAAAATATGAGCTCACACTTCCTGACAATAGAATAAATGAAATCTCGGAATTGATAAATGCCGTACTTAAAGGTATTGAAATGATTAAAAAACCAATTCTCTTGAAAGAGACATTGGGAAACACTAATTATTATTCTCTATGGTCTATTGAGGGATACATAAACAATGCTTATAATAAATCTACTCTTGAAATCACTCCAAATTCTCACTTTAGCATTATTTTAATAGAAGCTAAAAAAGCAGACTACGACAAATTGATGAGGTACGTCTCTAACACTAGTCAGATACCAAAAAGACTGCTAAAAAAATCCTTAATAGTAAAATCAATTCATGCAGAAGAGGTAAGAACTAGTTCGAATAAGATTTGGAACAAATGGATAAACAAAAACGAAAAAATTGCAATTAATTTTTCAGTCGACTCTTACCTAAATCAGCTTTCCGATATAGAAAAAAACATTGAACTTACCATTGAACCAAAATCTTTTTGGAAAAGAGTAAAATCGTTTTTTAAAGGGGCTTAAATTATAGTTTTTAAACGGTTTAAAGTACTTCAAATAAAATAAAGTAAATCAGATAATCTCACCATCCTCATTACAAAATTTTGTAATTTTAAAGCCAAAACACACCACACCATGACAAATACAGACTTAATAAATAAATTTTACACAGGTTTTGCTGAAGGAGATAGCAATAAAATGGCTGAGTGTTACCACAAAGAGGTAGTATTTAAAGACCCTGCATTTGGGACAATGAAAGGAGAAAGAGCAAACAACATGTGGAAAATGCTTATGTCCAAAAAGACAGCAGATTTTAACTTTAGCTTCGGAAATGTAGAATCCACTCCAGAAACAGGGAAAGCTACTTGGACAGCAGAATATCAATTTGGAGATAAGAAAAGACCTGTAGTGAATAACGTTACTGCTAATTTCAAATTCAAAGACGGATTAATTATAGAGCATATCGATACATTTGATTTATACAAATGGTCTAAACAAGCGTTAGGTGCTCCAGGATTTTTATTAGGATGGAGTAATTTTATGAGAAAGAAAATTCAGAAAAACGCTAACGATAATTTAGACACTTACCTTAGTAAGTAAAACCTACCTTTTTACGTTTTTTACCTCAATCGAGTTTACAGAAGTAGCCTTATAATCATCTACTTTCATTGTCATAACTTGGCTTTGCTTAGAGGTTTTTACAATCCCGGTATTTCTATCTACTATCGTTTGTCCTTCTATTTCTCCACCACCTTCCACTTTGTTAGTCTCATAAACTATTATTCCTTTTAGGGATAAATAAACCTCTGTAGGTGTAATTTCAGTAACTGTATAAGTTATTTTTTGCACCACGGGATAAATAGAAGATTGGGATTTCACTTCTACCAACCAACTAGTTCCTTCTTTCACTTTTTCTTCAGGATAAATTAAAGAGGTAATAGAAATAGATTGTTCTAATTCTTTGAATTGTGCTTTTACTTTTTCGTCACTTCCAAAAATAGAATCATAATCATAGTCCAAAAGCTTTTCACCTAAGCTATTCTGTTTAGATTTAAAATCTAAATTAAGAATCTTAGAAAACTGATCGTGCATTTGTTTTTCTATGTCATTTTCTAACAAAGGATTATCACTGTCATACGACCTATGAAAAATACTGCTGCTCGCAATAGATTTTACTCTTTCAATTTTACTAACAGAAGAAAAACTTTCCCCTTCTTTCACATTCTTAAAACTCACAGTAGAGAACAAATCCATATTTATATTCACTGGCTGCGCCATATCTAAGGCAATGTTAACATTAGAATACAAATCGTAAACAGCACCTTCTACTGGATGGTAACGCAATATTATGCTTTCGTTATTGGTTTTCTTTATTGCGCAACT
>CAXIAX010000091.1:0-9271 GCA_964021785.1 uncultured Flavobacteriales bacterium | reverse complement strand
AAAACAAAGTTTATCGAAATTAGAAATTCAAAAATTAAAATTACTGTTATGGGTTGCGAGCATAGTTTTATTGTAGATGACGAATATGTAGCAAAAAAATATAACAAGAGAAAAGTAATGGTTAAATACGATGAGTTTAATTTGTTTAAGATTAAACTCTATACATTAAAAGGAGCAAAATTACTTTCTTTATTTTCTGATATCGAAATGAAATATAATTTTATGGTAAATAGTAATGTGGCTAAAACATATCAAAGTCATCGATTGAGAAATGTTAGGATGCTAAAAAGAAATTCCATATATACTGATGAAATAATAAACAAACACTTAACTGCAAATAGAAGTAATTCAGAATACGTGAGAAAAGAATTTAGCCCCCAATTACTGTTTAATGAAATAAACAAGTGTAAAATCGAACTAAATATCACTGGTAAGCCTTTTTTAAAATTGAATAACTACTATTTAATTATTGAAAGTAGCTTTGATTCGCTTAATTCCTCAGAAGTATTATTTGTCGAAGGTAAAACTGGTGTTGGAAAGACTGTAAATCTAATTAACTTTAGCAAAAACAACATAGAGACCTTTAAATATTTAAGATTGTATAAAAGTATGTCTGACTTGATCATATTACAAGAAATTGCGAAGTTGTTTAGTTTGAAAATTATAGCTAAAAATATTGATAATCAAGTTGATATGTTGGTTGATTTTATTAAATCAGAAAATAAAAAAGTTTCATTAATAATAGATAATGCCTTAATAATGAAATCTAAAATAGTTGTAGAGGATATTTTCTACATAAGAGAAGCAAGTAACAATCTTTTAAATTTAATCTTTGTTGGTTCTGCTAATTTAAGAAAAGGTTTTCGAAAAATTTTGGATAATGAAAAATATTCATCAGTTTACTTAAGTGAATTGACTTCAGAGGAAGTACATAAAGTTTGTAATAATTTTAATATAACAAGTAGAACAACTATTGAAAAACGATTTGTTTCGGTTAAGAATATAGCAGAGTTATTGCAGAAAATAAAAGCTTATAAAAGTTCAAAAAAAAATGGTCAAAATTATGGATAGAATGCATAAAATAAAGTTGAGACTTAAATTTGATATTAATGTAGAAATACTTAATCTTGTTTGATATATTATTATATTACACTTTTTAAATGGTAATATTACATTTAAAATTTTATATAATACCCTTAATTAAAGTTAGTTGAAAAATATAAGTGTAATATTGATTCTTGTTTTCTATTTGCAAGTTGTTCTTGTTTTCTATTTGATGTTTACAAATTACCAAAATCATTACTTTCTATCAATTTGTATTCTTTTGTCTTATAATTTATATTATGTTAAATTGATAATTGAAAGAGCCATTTGTAAACGTTTAGGCCTATTCTCATAATTTCGTTATTCGATACATTTATAAGAATGAAATTAAATACGCGAGTATTTAGAGTTACGAAATAGCCAAGATTATCAAAATTAAAACTGATCTATGATTATATTAATTATTAGTACCTGGTAATTGTCTTGTAAGTGAAATTCCAGAGCAAAACATATTTTGTTAAATAAGAGCAAAAAAAAATCCTCTTGAATTGTCAAGAGGATTTTTAAATAGAAATAGAAAATTCTTATTTCATTATTTTGTCATTTTGTTTTGTCAATCTGTAAAAGTTATTCAAGATTCTTTTAATTGCAGCTTCTTCTTCTACTTTAAAAGTTTCTTCTACAAACGGTAATACTCCATTTATGTAAGTAATCATTTCTGCTTTAGCTTTGTCATATTTTGCAGTTTCATTGTAATCTATTGCATTTACTGCAGTATTCATTTCAGCTACAATGTTATTGTAAACAACACTTAAGTTAAATTTAGAGTTATAATCTGTAGGATTCAATTCTAAAGCTTTTTTGTAAGAATTTACTGCTTCATCATATAATTCCATTTCATTATAAGTAATACCTGCGGCATACTGTAATGCATAATTTTTTTCATCTTGAGCCAATGCTTTTTCAAGCTCTACCTTTGCCTCTGCTGGCTTCCCTTCTGCCAATAATGATTTTACTTTGTTTAATATAATATTTGCATTGTCTGGAAATTTTTCTTTTGCCATATCCATTACTTTAGCAGCTTCTTCAGGTTTTCCTGCTTTGTTGTAAGCTTCAGATAAGTTCAAGTATAAATCTGCACCTCCATATTGTATATCAATACATTTCTTGTAGTTTAAAATAGCATTGTCATAATCTTTCAATATATCTGCAGATCTTCCTGCGTAATAAGCACCAATACTATCAGTCAATCCAATTAGTTGACCATATTGCTGTGAGTTTGTAAAGTTTTTGAATGCAGCTGCATATTCCTTATTATTATAAAACTTAATACCTCCATTTACAGAGTTATTATACATGGGTGCTGCCAAGGCAGATAAATCTCTAGAATACATTCCTTTTTTATCCAGTTTTTTAGTCATTTTCATTGCATCCATTACCTCAGTACTAATGTCTGTTTTTTGAGTAATTTCTATGGCTGCATCAGATTTTGACCCTAGTAAACCAGCATAAATGTTTGCTTTCCAAATCCAAGTTTTTGCATTGTCCTTAGTGTCTTCGTTTGCGATAGCTTTATCTATATAAGGTTTAGCTTTTACAAACTGATTCTTCTTTGCAAGCATAATGGCACTTGTTACATTTTTCTTTTGAGAAAAACCAACAGTTGTTGCTGCTGCAAACATTGAAAGTACTAGTATATTCTTTTTCATTTTATGTGTTTTATTTTTAATTTATAGTTAGATGCAATTGTTTCCAAATTGCATAAATATATTTCCAATTACTTTGCCAAACTTGTATTTTTCTAATTATTAAGAAAGATTTAACATCTGTAACAGTACGTAAATGTAAGGATGTTATAGAAAAATTGCAAGATTTTTAAATATTATTCAATATATTTAAATGAATAAAAACCACAATTATGGCAGATAATATAATAAGGAAAGAGGAAGATAACTCAGATGAAAATTCAGCAACAAGAAGATATAAAAACAAACATAAGAAAGTTCAAATGACCAAACAGCTGAGAAGTCGCAAACACTTTACTAAACCTTCTGTTGAAAAACCTGACAATAATAATTCTAAACTAGATACTAAATCTGAAAAAAGTAAAGGATAATCTTAACGAGCAATAACAGTTATGGATTATAAAAAACTAGAAAACAATAACGAAGACTTAGATAAAAAAATAAATAAGGAGGAAATTGAAGATAGCTCGTTAAAAGGACGAGACTCAAAAATGGGACAGAGATAATGACAGAAGAAGACGCAAATAAAAGTCCTTATTTTTCAAGTAGAACCTGATAAATTGATATTAAATTTGCTAATAGTCGAGGAATTGGGTTAAAAGTGTTTCTTTAGTTGAAATAAATAGAGATAATAGCTGGTATTTCTATAATTTTTAGTAGTTTTATAAAAAAATAAACAAATCACACATGCTAATAATTAAGGTAAAGGACGGAGAAAATATTGAGAGAGCGCTTAAAAGATATAAAAACAAGCACAGAAAAGTTCAAATTACTAAAGAATTGAGAGCAAGAAAGAATTATGCTAAACCTACTACTCAAAACAGGTTTACAAAATTGAAAGCTGTTTATATCAACAACAAAAGATTAAAAGAAGAAATATAGAATTATATTTCCTTATACATATTAAAAAAAACCTTTTCACAATTGTGAAAAGGTTTTTTTTTGTGCCATAATATTTCCAATGAATCAATTTTTCTTATTAGATAACTCAAGAAAAATATATAGAACTATTGCAATAGAAATTTCAGTTTGCTGATTTTGATTATAAAACATATTCCAATAAAAAAAGCCATCCCGAAATCTCGAGATGGCTTTATATTTTACTGTAATTAATTATTTATTCTTCCGAATCGTCTATTGCTTCTTCAGAAGTATCTTCGTCCAATTGAGCATCAGTTAAATCAACAACTTCATCAGCTGCATCATCTTCGTCATCACCTCCACCAGCAATTTTTGCTACGGCTGCAATTCCATCTTTTCCTTTCAAGTTAATAAGCCTCACCCCTTGTGTTGCTCTACCCATAACTCTCAATCCAGATACTTTAAGTCTTATTGCGATTCCAGATTTGTTAATAATCATCAAGTCATCTTCATCCGATACATTCTTAAGAGAAATTAATTCACCTGTTTTATCAGTAATGTTGATTGTTTTAACTCCCTTTCCTCCTCTTTTCGTAATTCTGTAATCTCCAACGATAGATCTTTTTCCGTATCCGTTTTCAGAAACTACCATAATGTTAGCTTCTTCATTTTCTACGCAAATCATTCCTACTACTTCGTCTTTTACTTCATCCGTCAATCTTATTCCTCTAACTCCAGAAGCTGTTCTTCCCATAGAACGAACATCTTTTTCATTAAATCGAATTGCTTTTCCAGATTTCAAAGCCATCATTATTTCGTTAGAACCATTCGTTATTTTTGCTTCAAACAATTGATCGTCTTCACGTATTGTAATTGCATTAATTCCGTTTGTTCTTGGTCTAGAATATGATTCTAAAGATGTCTTTTTAATGATACCTTTCTTAGTACACATAATAATGAAGTTGTTCTTGATGTATTCTTCATCTTTCAAGTCTCCCGTATTAATGTATGCCATTACCTTATCATCCGACTCAATATTAATCAAGTTTTGGATAGCTCTACCTTTAGATGTTTTACTTCCTTCTGGTATTTCAAACACTCTCATCCAGAAACATTTCCCTTTTTCGGTAAATATTAATAGGTAATTGTGGTTTGTCGCTACAAATAATTCTTGAATAAAATCTTTATCTCTAGTCGTAGAACCTTTAGATCCTACTCCTCCTCTATTTTGTACTCTATATTCCGATAATTCTGTACGTTTGATATAACCAGCATGTGAAATTGTAATCACAACCTCTTTATCTGGAATCAAATCTTCAATTCTCATTTCATTGGCAGAATATTCTATTACAGATCTTCTCTCATCTCCGTATTTTTCTTTTACGTAGTTAAGTTCTTCCTTAATAATAGCCATTCTTCTATCTTCATTTGCAAGAATATCTTTCAAATCATTAATAGTTTCCATCAAAGCATCATACTCAGCTCTTAGTTTGTCTTGTTCAAGACCTGTAAGCTGTCTCAATCTCATTTCTACAATCGCTCTCGATTGAATATCTGATAAATTGAATGTAGTAATTAACTTTTCTCTTGCTTCATCTGGAGATTTAGATGCTCTAATCAATCTGATTACTTCATCAATATTATCCGAAGCAATAATTAATCCTTCAAGAATATGAGCTCTCTCTTCTGCTTTTCTTAATTCAAATTTAGTTCTTCTTACAATTACTTCATGTCTGTGTTCTACAAAATAATGAATCAATTGTTTCAGGTTCAATAACTGAGGCCTTCCGTCAACCAAACAAATGTTATTTACTGAAAATGAAGTTTGTAACGCAGTATACTTAAATAATTTATTTAAAACTACATTAGGTATTGCATCTCTTTTTATTTCATAAACAATACGCATCCCATTTCTATCCGATTCATCTCTAATGTCAGATATTCCTGTGATTTTCTCATCATTAACAAGATCTGCTGTCTTCTTAATCATTTCACCTTTATTCACTTGGTAAGGAATTTCAGTTACAATGATAGCTTCTTTACCTTCTCTAATTTCTTCGAAACTAGCTTTAGCTCTCATTACAATTCTTCCTCTTCCAGTTTCAAAAGCTTGCTTCACTCCTTCGTAACCGTATATAATTCCTCCTGTAGGAAAATCGGGTGCTTTTACATGCTCTATCAATTCAGAAATTTCAATATCTCTGTTATCAATGTAAGCGATTGTAGCATCTACTACTTCTGTTAAGTTATGTGGAGCCATGTTTGTTGCCATACCTACGGCAATTCCACTTCCTCCATTTACCAATAATCCTGGGATTTTTGTTGGTAAAACTCTTGGTTCCATTAAGGAATCATCAAAGTTTGGTGAAAAATCTACTGTTTCTTTATCTATGTCTCCAAGCATATCTTCAGCAATCTTTCTCAATCTTGCTTCTGTATACCTCATTGCTGCAGGGTTATCTCCATCAATAGACCCGAAGTTACCTTGTCCATCTACCAAAGGGTATCTCAATGACCAATCTTGCGCCATACGCACCATTGCATCATATACCGAGGTATCTCCGTGTGGGTGATACTTACCTAATACTTCCCCTACAATTCTTGCCGACTTTTTATGAGCTTTACTAGATGTAACTCCTAAGTCCAACATTCCATATAGCACTCTTCTGTGCACTGGTTTAAGTCCATCTCTTACATCAGGAAGGGCTCTTGAAACAATTACCGACATTGAATAATCAATGTAGGCTGATTTCATTTCATCCTCTATATTTATTTGTATTATTTTTCCTCCAGCCATCTATACTTGAAATTTATTTATTTTACGTTTAAATTAGATTAAAATTAACCTATCGAAAGTACAATTTTGATTAGTTTTTATACCTTAATATATAGGTTAATTACTAACAAATTTATGTTGATAATGGTTTTGGAATATTATTTGCAATAGAGATAAAAAAACTAATTTTATTACACTTAGAGGGAAACCTCAAAATTTATATATTATGGAAGCAAATTTTTCACCCAGGGTTAATGACGTAATCTCTTTTTCAAGAGAGGAAGCATTAAGACTTGGACACGATTATATAGGTGCAGAACACTTATTACTTGGACTCGTAAGAGAAGGAGAAGGTACTGCAATTAAAGCACTTGTAGCTTTTGGTATTAATTTAACTGATTTAAGAAATGAAGTTGAAAAAATAGCAAAACCAACTTCAGTGATGTCAGTCTCATTAGGAAATATACCACTGTTGAAACAAGCAGAAAAAATTCTTAAAATGATGTACTTGGAAGCTAAAGTTATGAAAAGTGCCAAGATTGGAACCGAACATTTATTATTATCAATCCTTAAAAACAATGACAATATTGCAGCTAAGGTGTTAGAAAACTACAATATGGACTACGATACTGCCAAAAACAGTTTTACTGCCGAAGATGACTTTGACAGTTTACCAAATGTTGAAGCTAGTTTCCCAGACTCTGGAGATGGAGCTGGTGAAGAAAGCGGAGAGTTTGCATCTAGAGGACCAGCCAAAAAGGCCGGAGCTAGCAAATCTAAAACTCCTGTACTAGATAACTTTGGAAGAGATTTAACCAAATTTGCAGAAGACGGAAAACTAGATCCTGTTGTTGGAAGACAAGATGAGATAGAGAGAGTTTCTCAAATATTGAGTAGAAGAAAAAAGAATAACCCAATTCTTATTGGAGAACCTGGTGTAGGGAAATCTGCCATTGCAGAAGGACTTGCACTTAGAATTGTACAAAGAAAAGTATCAAGAGTTTTATTTGATAAAAGAATTGTATCGCTTGATTTAACTTCTTTGGTTGCGGGAACAAAATACCGTGGACAGTTTGAAGAAAGAATGAAAGCTTTGATGAATGAATTGGAAAAATCTCCGGATGTTATTCTTTTTATTGATGAAATTCATACTATTATTGGTGCAGGTGGTGCTTCTGGCTCTATGGATGCATCCAATATGTTTAAGCCTGCCTTGGCAAGAGGAGAAATACAAGTAATAGGAGCTACTACCCTAGATGAATTCCGTCAGCATATAGAGAAAGATGGAGCGCTAGAAAGAAGATTTCAAAAAGTATTGGTAGAGCCTACAACTGTTGAACAAACAATTGAAATTCTACACAATATTAAAAACAGATATGAAGACCACCACCTTGTAACTTACACAGATGAAGCTATTGAAGCTTGTGTAAAATTAACAGCAAGGTATGTAACAGATAGATTTTTACCAGACAAGGCTATTGATGCATTGGATGAAGTAGGATCTAGAGTGCATATTACAAATATTAATGTACCTCAAGCTATTATTGATGTAGAGAAAGAGATTGAAGAGATTAAAGAAAAAAAATCTTCTGTTGTAAAACGTCAAAAATATGAAGAAGCAGCACAATTGCGTGATGAAGAAAGACAACTGATAGAAAAATTAGAAATTGAAAAACGCAAATGGGAAGAAGCTACTGAAAATGACAGAGAATCTGTTACGGAAGAAAACGTAGCTGAAGTTGTGTCAATGATGACTGGTATTCCTGTGCACAGAGTTGCAGAAAAAGAAACGGGTCGTTTAGTGAAAATGAACGAAAACTTAAGAGGAACTGTTATCGGACAGGACGAAGCAATTAAAAAGATTGTGAAGGCTATTCAGAGAAACAGAGCTGGACTTAAAGATCCAAACAAACCAATTGGGTCATTTATATTCTTAGGACCTACAGGAGTTGGAAAAACTCAGTTGGCAAAAGAATTGGCCAAATACATGTTCGATTCAGAAGAATCTCTTATTCGTATTGACATGAGTGAATACATGGAGAAATTTTCAGTTTCTAGACTTGTAGGAGCGCCTCCGGGATACGTAGGATACGAAGAAGGTGGTCAACTTACAGAAAAAGTAAGAAGAAAGCCCTACTCTATTATTTTATTGGATGAGATTGAAAAAGCTCACCCAGATGTATTCAATTTATTGTTACAAGCCTTGGATGATGGTCAATTAACTGATAGCCTTGGAAGAAAAGTTGATTTCAGAAATACAGTAATCATCATGACTTCTAATATTGGAGCAAGACAATTACAAGATTTTGGAACAGGTGTAGGATTTGGTACAAAAGCTAAAACTGATAGTGTAGATAAAGACACGCAAGGTGTTATTCAATCGGCACTTAAGAAAGCTTTCGCTCCAGAATTCTTGAACAGAATTGATGACTTGGTATTATTCAACTCATTGGATAAAGAAGATATCCATAAAATTATTGATATTGAATTGGCTAAACTTTACAAAAGAATAGACAATTTAGGATTCAATATAGAATTGACTGACAAAGCCAAAGATTTTGTTGCAGACAAAGGATATGATTCTAAATATGGTGCAAGACCATTGAAAAGAGCAATCCAAAAATACTTGGAAGATCCATTGGCTGAGCAAATCATCCAACACGAAATTGGTGAAGGAGATAAATTGGTGATTGATTTTGATGAGAAAAAACAAGAAATTGTAATCAAACCTAAGAAAGGTAGAAAAAAGAAAAAATCTACTGAAGAGTAAAAATTTAATTTTTTAACTTTAAAGCCTATACAGAATTAACTGTATAGGCTTTTTTTATGCTTATTATGAAATATA
>CAXIAX010000090.1:0-9529 GCA_964021785.1 uncultured Flavobacteriales bacterium | reverse complement strand
TCAATTACATATTCTCATTCAATTTCACAATTCCGTCATTTCCTAAGATAATTGGTAAATCAGAAACTCTGTTTTCTTCTGGTCCGTTTTCTAATTTAAGAACTCCTCTTGGACAAACTGCACTACAAACTCCACATCCTACACATGATGAACGAACAATGTTTTGTCCTTTTTGAGCGTAAGCTCTTACATCAATTCCCATTTCACAATAGGTAGAGCAGTTTCCACAAGAAATACATTGACCTCCGTTTGTAGTAATTCTAAATCTAGATTTGAATCTTTGTACTATTCCTAAATAGGCCGCCAAAGGACAACCAAATCTACACCAAGTTCTGTTTCCTAATGCTGGATAAAATCCTGTCCCTATAATTCCTGAAAAAACTGACCCAATAAAGAATCCGTACCATTTACGAACATCATAAGAATTAAGTCCCAAAAACTCAGATTCTCCCGTGAAGAATGTATACAAAACAAAGGCTGTCATAAGAATAGCAAAAACCAATACTGCATGAATCATCCATCTCTCAAGCTTCCATGCTTTCATAGATTTATCGGATAACTGACGGTAAGGATCTCCCAAAGTCTCGGCTAATCCTCCACATCCACAAACCCATGAACAATACCATCTTTTTCCAAAAAAGTATACGAAAATTGGTACTCCAATCACAAATAATGCAATTCCCCATACCAACATAAATATCCCTATAGTTCCTTTTTCTATCATTCCATTGATATTCCATTCGAAAAAGAAATCATAATCTAAGGGCCACATATTGGCAAAATTGAAACTATATTGATTTAAACTTGAAAGGATTTCTGGGATTAAAAATGCAAACCCCATCTGAAAAAACATAACGGAAATAGTACGGATTATCTGATACTTATTGTGTCTGTATTTTATTATCATACGAACCCCCATTACAAGCATAGCAAGTGTATACATTAATCCATACAAAAACCACTGAGAAGCTTCTCCTCCTCCACTTAAAAAACTTTTTAATGGATCTACCATCACAACCCAAGGAGTTATATAATAAGGGAACCAATACAGCAAAATATAAAAACTAATTAAGAAAGTTCCTACCACTATTCCTATCCATCCTCTATTGGTGGCAGCACTTTTGAATATTCCATCATTTTTTATTCCAGGATACTTTTTTAAATCCGGCAATACATTTAATACTACTCCTATGGAAGCAAATATTAAAGTAAGTAAAAATAATAGCCATCTATTCTCTGATACAAATCCTGTTGTCGATTTTTTTGTAATTGTAAATAGGTATTCACTGTATTTGTTTACATCAAATCCTTTAGAATTAATTACACTTTGGTCTATGTCTTTTTTCTTATTGAATAGTAAATCACTTAATTCTTCGTTCGATTTTAGTTCTCTATCAAATGCCCAACTCAAGTTATCGGTAATTAATTTATGCTTGGCACTGTCTTCTTTTGTTGGTTCAGAAAAAGTTTGATTCACAGCCTCCAGACTAAAATCAAGTTTATTATCAATAGTAGAATAATAAATTAATGAAGTTATTTCTTCTTCTGTCACTCCAAATTCATCCGCAACCAAAGTATTGGATTCATTCAGCATGCTTTTCAATTCGGAAACGAATGTAAACTGATTAGAAAACTGTTTACCTCCTATTTCTTTGAAGGTATTCGTTTTTAATGCAAACTCAGATTTTTCTGAAATACTTTCTTTTAAAATTTCGGATGTCAATTCATATTTCCCTAAGGAAAGCAGAACTATAAAAAAACCAAATGAGAGGATGAAAAGTGCTAAACCAATTTTTTTCATAAAAGAATTATTTATTTGAATTTACCTAAAAATAGTAACTTAATAGGTGTTAAATCGATTCAATCCCCAATTCCATACAATTAATAAGTATTATTTTCTTGTCGTGTTAAACAATAAATAACTAATTCGCTAAGTATTAAACTCATTTGGTCCTATTATGTATTGACATTTTTTTTCGACAAACAGCTAATTGACTAGATAAACTAGAAACTTATTTATCCTAAAATAAACTACCTAAGAGTGAAAAAACGATTTAAATTATTATTTATCCTTTTGTTTCTGGCAGCCATAATTGGTTACACTGGCACCTATTTCATTGCTCCACATACTATCATAATGAAGCATACTATTTCTCAAAAAATTGATTACAATCTGTATAATTTCAACTCAGAGAAAGTAAACATTATGGTTGAAGATTCCATTGAGTTGGACGCTTACCTTATTACACCAAAATTAGACTCTATAAAAGGAATTATAATTATGGTACACGGAATAGGCAGTTGCAAAGAACCCTTTGTAGAACTTGCCCAAGACTTGGCTAATCGAAAAATTGCTACTTTTTTATTTGACTTAAGAGCACACGGAAAAAGCGGAGGTGAATATTGTACTTATGGTTATCACGAAAAGAATGACATAGCACAAATTGTAAGTTTTATAGAATCAAAATACCCTAATATCCCTGTAGGGATTTGGGGAACTTCTTTGGGTGGAGCAATTGCAATACAAGCATTAGAAAAAGATAAAAGAATACAATTTGGTATTGTAGAGTGCACCTTTACCGAACTAGACAAAATCGTTTATGATTATCAAAAAAGGATTTGTTTTGGGCTTGGCTTCAAATTCATTACGGATGAATCGTTAGCCAAAGCAGGAAAGATTGCTGGATTTAATCCTGAAGAAGTTAAACCCATCAACTCTGTAAAGCAGATTACCCAACCTATGTTTATGGCTCATGGAAAACAAGATAAAAACATTGCTTTCCAATATGGAAAACAATTGTTTGACAATCTAAAATCTGAAGAAAAAACTTTTGTAGGTTTAGAAAATATGGGACATTCTTATTTCTACTTTTCGGCAGGAATAGAATATAGAAATAAGGTAATGGGGTTTATTGAGAGGCAGATGCAACAATAATATAGATTAGTTTTAATGGTAAAAAAAATCACTTAGTCGAATTTAAGCGTATAATTAAACGGCTAGACTTTCATAAAAAAAATAATATTTACATACTTTAACAGAAAGAAGAAAAATATACAATAAACCTATAATCATTTGCAAACAATGTAATTAATTAACAATGACATACAATTAAAACTCTTATATTGTAACTTAAAAACAAACAAAAACATATAGTGGATATATAGTGCACTGGTAACTATATTCCATTGTTGTGGTGCATTAAAGAAAATGACAAGCCAAGAAGTAAAATATATCATTAACAAAGAATTGGAAGGCCAATCAGACCTGACCAATGCTCACGGAGTAAATCTAAATGATTGTTTAATAGAACCGAAAAAGGAAAGTTATTTAAGCTCAGTTGATGAATCAATCACATTAGAGCTTTGGACTGTTTTAGAAGAAACTGCTGACCGAAATGGCTATAAAATAACGTTTGACGAAACTGATAACACATTTGGACTTGGCATAATGACTGACAAAGATGAATTGATGGATATTGGAACTTACGGAACATTTATAGACACTTTGAAAGGAATGTAATTTATGGGCCTAAAACCAAATGAAAGATATAACCTAATTACCTCTATCGCTTTAAAACTACAAGCGGAACAGAATACTACGGGAATCAACATTCTTTTATCAGGGTATGGAATTGAAACCGAGTCGGTTGATATAGTGCCTAGTAAAAGAGCTTATGTAATTGATTTATTGAAATCACAACCCGACAAACTGATTATGCAAATTGCAGGTGATCAGGAAATTGAGATTCCAAGAAAGGACATTCAATCTAATGATCATTTCAAGAGAATTTTAGAAACTAATCAACTGCATAGTGTAATTGATGATTTTAATCGTGCTTTTGAAAATTTAGAAACAGATCCTGAACAAGCAATTGCAAGTGCATCTTCCACTTTAGAAAGTATCTGTAAAGCTATCTGTGACTTTTTTAAAGAAGACTATCCGAAAGCACAGCATATGCAGCCCTTAATTGCCAAGGCATATAAACTACTCAATTTATCACCTGACCAGCACGCTGACGAACAAATAAAAAAAATTCTTGGAGGCTTAAATAGTGTTGCAACCGGAATTGGTACCTTAAGGTCAAAAAATAGTTCTGCTCACGGACATGGTACTAAAAAGGTGAAATTAAATGTACGTCATTCACGCTTAGTGGTAAATAGCTGTATGACTATAGGACTGTTTTTGCTTGAGACATATTATGACAATTATTTAAATAAATAAAAACGACACCACAACACGGTATATAGCAAATAGGGCGTTCAGTGGTTTACGAAAGTTCAGAGCTAATTACGAACACCGCCAAATCTGCGATTTGGCATTAATGAAAAACAAAATGTAAATGCCAAATCGCAGATTTGGCTAAGAGATAAACCGAAAATGTAGTAGCTTTAAGTCGCTACTTTTCATACACTAACCGTTACCTCCCCAATCTATTCAAGGCTTCAATTGCTGGCTCATAATTTGGTTCTGACTGAAGAATAGCTTTGTATTCTTGAGCTGCTAATTGAGCATTTCCTTGTTCTTCTAAGCATAAAGCTCTGTTGTATCTTGCTGGTACATAATTAGAGTTAATGGCCAATGCTTTATCAAAATTAGAAATTGCTTCACTAAGCAAAGAATCATTTTTCTGTTTAGAATTATCTACATAACATAAGTCAATCAATGTTCTTCCCATATCAAAATAAGAAACTTCGAATGTAGAGTCTATTGAAAGAATAGTATCAAAACACAGCATTGCTTCTTCAAATTCATTGTGGTCATAAAAACTCATTCCTTTGGCACGCCAAGCCTCTATGCTTGTAGGCCATACTGCTATTGCCGAATTAAAATATTGAATAGCTAAAGGGTCATCATTTTTATCATGTATAGAACCTAAAGCTAAGTATGCCTCATAGTAATTTGGGTTTCTTTCTATGGCAGTTTGATAAGATGAAATCGCCAAGTCATCATTCCCTTTTTGCTCGTACCACAATCCTTTTAGGTAATATGGTTTTGCCAAAAATTTATCTTTTTGAATCACTCTGTTTATTAAGGTAAATGAAGTATGAAAATTCTTTGCAGCCAAATAATAGTAAGCCAATTCCAGATTTCCATCTGTATGCATACTATCCAGCTCAATAGTTCTTTCCAAAAACGGAATCCCTTTTTCTATTTCTCCTTTTTTAATGTATACTAATCCTTTAGTAAGGTTTATATCTGGATTTCTTGGTGCAATTTTCATTGCTTTATTAATATCCAAAAAAGCTCCATCAAGGTCGTTATTATCCAACCTGTAATTCGCCCTTTGGTAATATCCTTCTTCCGAGTTTGGGTTATTTAGAATTAATGTTTCTATCGCCATCAATTTCTTAATATTAGTAGAATCAATTTCTACCAAATCTGTATAGGTTTGAGGATTGTAATCCGTTTTATTTTCTTCTTTACAAGAGAATAATGCAACAACAATAAAAAGTAAACTTATTTTTTTCATCTTAAATATAATGGGATTGTAATTACCTAGTAAAATACCCAACATAGAGTTGGTCATGTAATTGTAAGGAATATTTTTCTAATTTAAAATAAAAATGCTCCTAAAAAGGAGCATTTTTAAACAATTTAAAGAATTCAATAATTAAGCTTCTTCAGCTTTAAGTATTTCATAAATCTTTGCTTCTAATTCTTCCATCAGCTCTGGATTATCACCAATCAAATCTTTTACAGCATCACGCCCTTGACCTAATTTCGTATCTCCGTAGCTAAACCAAGAACCACTTTTCTTAACAACATTATGCTCTACAGCAATATCCAAAATCTCTCCAGTTTTAGAAATTCCTTTTCCATACATAATATCAAATTCTGCTTTACGGAATGGCGGAGCAACTTTGTTTTTCACAACTTTTACTCTTGTTCTATTCCCTAGCACTTCATCTCCTCCTTTTATTTGAGTAGATCTTCTGATATCTAATCTTATTGAAGAATAAAATTTAAGTGCGTTACCTCCAGAAGTAGTTTCTGGGTTACCAAACATCACTCCAATTTTCTCTCTCAATTGATTAATAAAAATACAACACGTTCCTGATTTACTAATAGAACCTGTTAATTTTCTCAATGCCTTAGACATTAATCTTGCCTGTAATCCCATTTGAGAATCACCCATTTCACCTTCTATCTCAGCTTTTGGTGTAAGTGCCGCTACAGAATCTACAATCAATAAGTCGATAGCTCCCGAACGAATTAAATTGTCTGCAATTTCTAATGCTTGCTCTCCATTATCTGGCTGAGAGATAATCAAATTATCTGTATCTACCCCTAATGCTCTTGCGTAAGTTGGGTCAAATGCGTGCTCTGCATCTACAAAGGCACAAATTCCTCCCATTTTTTGACACTCAGCAATTGCATGAATAGTCAAAGTTGTTTTCCCAGAAGATTCTGGTCCATAAATTTCAATTATTCTTCCTTTTGGATATCCTTTAACACCTAAAGCCATATCTAAAGTAAGTGACCCTGAAGGAATAACTTCTACATCTACAACCGGTCTATCTCCCAATTTCATTACAGCTCCTTTACCGTATTGTTTATCCATTCTCTCCATTGTTGCTTGAAGAGCTTTTAATTTATCGCTATTTACTTCCTTCCCTTTTGCTTTTGCCATTTTTTATATTTTTAGTTCTCTTAATTATTTTCTAACCTAACTGTACTCAATACTAAATAAAATCATTTTCAGCCATTTATTTCACTCGAACTGACAATTTAATTAAATTACTTGTCATTTCTAGTGAATTTTAATTGAGTGATAACGATATTAAAATTTGTATAGAGAAACTACCCTAATATCTGAGCAGTGTGCTCTTTTGTTTTTACTTTCTCTATAATCTCTTCAATGGTACCCTTTTCGTCAATCACAAAAGTCGTTCTGTGAATTCCATCATAGATTTTACCCATGAATTTCTTTTCTCCCCAAACTCCAAAATCATTAATAATCTTTTTGTCCTCATCCATCAATAATGGGAAAGGCAAGCTATTTTTTTCAATGAAGTTTTGATGTCTTTTTGCACTATCTGCACTCACACCTACCACTTTATATCCTTTAGATAATAATAAATCATAATTATCTCTTAGGTTACAAGCCTGCGTAGTACAACCTGGCGTACTGTCTTTTGGGTAAAAATAGATAACCAATTTACTACCAGCAAAATCACCAAGTGAAATCGCTTCTCCGTTTTGGTCTGTAGTTTTAAAATCTGGTGCCTTGTCTCCTACTTTTAGGTGTTTCATTGGTTATTTTTTGATTTTACCAAAGTTAATAATTTATTTCATTCGAATATTGAATACTTTAATTCTTTTTTGAACTATTTTTTTGGTAATTTGGCAGTAGAAAAAATGCAAAAATCATGAAAAAAAACATTCTAATACTTACTATTTTCCTAACTAATATAGCACTAGGACAATCTTATTGGCAACAAAAAGTATCCTACACAATGGATATCGATTTTGACGATTCTAAACATCAATTTAAAGGAACACAAAAATTGGTTTACACCAATAATTCTCCTGACGCCTTAGACAAAGTATTTTACCATTTATATTTTAATGCTTTTCAGCCAGGGAGTATGATGGATGTGAGATCTAGAACAATAAAAGATCCAGACAAAAGAGTGGGAGACAGAATTTCTAAATTGAAAGAAAATGAAATTGGTTACCAAAAAATCAATTCATTATCAATGAATGGAACTGCTTTGGACTACAAAATGGTAGGAACAATTTTAGAAGTAAAATTACCTAAATCAATTGCTCCTGGTGAAACAGTAACATTTGACATGAATTTTGAAGCTCAAGTTCCTGTACAAATAAGAAGAAGTGGTAGAGACAGCAAAGAAGGAATTGATTATTCTATGACTCAATGGTATCCTAAAATGAGTGAATACGACAAAGAAGGATGGCATGCAAATCCTTATGTAGGAAGAGAATTTCATGGAGTTTGGGGAGATTTTGATGTAACTATCCACATGGATAAAAAATACACAATTGGAGGAACTGGAGTTTTACAAAACCCTACCGACATTGGAAAAGGATATAGCGATATCGTAAACCTTAAAGGAAACTTAACTGATAAATTGGTTTGGAAATTTAAAGCAGAAAATGTACATGATTTTGCTTGGGCTGCAGATCCAGATTACAAGCATGACATCAAAACATTGAACAATGGAACAAAAATGCATTTCTTTTACCAAACAGATACTTTGGTAGAGAACTGGGAAAAATGCCAAGATTATGCAGTAAAAACATTTGAATACGTAAACGAGCATTACGGAGAATATCCTTATTCTGATTACTCAATCATACAAGGTGGAGATGGTGGAATGGAATATCCTATGGCAACTTTAATTACTGCTCATGGTTCTTTTGGAGGATTGGTAAGTGTAATTGTTCACGAAAGTTTACACAGTTGGTACCAAGGTATGATGGCTACAGATGAATCTAAATACCCTTGGATGGACGAAGGATTTACTTCTTATGTTCAACACGAAGCAATGGATTACATTTACGGTAAAAATGCACTTAACTCTCACTTAGGTTCACACAGAAATTACCAATATTTAGTAAAGAAAGACCTACAAGAACCTCTTACAACTCATGCCGATCACTACAAGCTAAATATGACTTACGGAATATCAGTTTACAGCAAAGGAGAAGTGTTTTTGGATCAGTTATCCTACATTATTGGAAGAGAATCATTCATGAAAGGAATGAAAGAATACTACAACCAATGGAGATTTAAGCACCCTACTCCATCTGATTTTAAGAAAGTAATGGAACAAGCTTCTGGAATAGAATTGGATTGGTATTTGGAACAATTTATTGGAACTACAAATTTTATCGACTACAGCATTGAAGGAATATCTAAATGCGACAAAAACTCAACAAGTATAGAGTTGAAAAAAATTGGAGATATGCCAATGCCATTGGATGTTGTAGTAACATTAAATGACGGAACACAAAAAGTGTACAACATTCCTTTGAGAATAATGAGAGGATCTAAAAACGAAACTTCATACAAAGATTTTACTGTAGTTACAGAAGATTGGCCTTGGACAAATCCTGACTTTACTTTGTGTATTGATGTAAAAGAAAAAGACATTAAATCGATTGAAATTGACCCTAGTTTGAGATTATCGGATATCAACAGAGAAAACAATGTGTTTCCTAGAAAAGTAGAAACGGAAGAAGCGAAATAAAACTAACTTTATTAGTACAAAAAAAGGAGACTCAATTGAGTCTCCTTTTTTTTTGCTTTTTTTAATTGTCATTCTCACAACTAACACGTGTTGCTGTTCCGACAGCTATCGGAATTGTTTTAGCATCTCTTTTCATTGAAATATTACCAATTAATAGACTCGTGAAATATTCTTCGCTAGATCCTGAATCAAGTTCAGGATGACACTGAAGAAAGAATAAAAAAAAACTTACATACACGATAATGACTAAAAAAATACTTCCTCTTTATTAACAATCCACCTCAAAATAGTTAAAAACATAGCGAGTTATAAT
>CAXIAX010000089.1:0-9897 GCA_964021785.1 uncultured Flavobacteriales bacterium | reverse complement strand
CAAAGTTAGTAATCCTTATCAAAAAACATTTCCCTCCTTTCACTTTATTGATTGTGTTCTTAATCTAAGGGCATTTGTAATCACAGAAACCGAACTAAAACTCATTGCCAAGGCTGCAATCATAGGCGAAAGTAATAATCCAAAAACAGGGTAAAGCACTCCGGCTGCAATTGGGATTCCAATCGCATTATAGGCTAAAGCAAAAAACAAGTTTTGTTTGATATTACCCATTACTTTTTCACTTAGTTTTCTTGCTTTTACAATTCCGTGTAAATCTCCTTTTACCAAAGTAATAGCCGAACTTTCTATAGCAACATCTGTACCTGTTCCCATGGCAATTCCCACGTTTGCCAAAGCTAAGGCTGGAGCATCATTTATTCCATCACCCGCCATAGCCACAACATGTCCTTTTTCTTGTAATTCTTTCACTTTGTTTAGTTTATCCTCTGGCAAACAATCGGCATAATAATCATCCAGCTTCAGTTCTTCTGCTACAGCTTTGGCCGTGTATTTATTATCGCCAGTCATCATAATTACCTTAATTCCTTGTTCTTTTAAATTATGAATTGCAGCCCTACTTGTTTCTTTTATTGCATCAGAAATAACCACAAAACCAACTAATTGATTATTTACTGCTATAAATGGAACCGTTTTTCCTTTTGCTTGTTCAGTTTTAGATTTTTCTGCAATCTCCCCATTTAATTCAATAGAATGTTCTGAAAGTAGTTTTTCATTCCCCACTAGGATCTCTTTTCCTTGTATTGTTGCTTTCACTCCTTTTCCCGTAATGGAATCAAAATCATCAATCTCTAATAAATCTAAGTTCTTGTCCTTTGCAAATTGAACTGTAGCTTCTGCCAAAGGATGCTCGCTTTGTTTATTCACGGATGCTACAAACTGAGTCAATTCACTCTCCGAATAATCGGACAGTGACACAATTTTCTCTACCGAAGGTTTTCCTTCTGTTACAGTTCCTGTTTTATCAATGATTAGAACATCTACTTTGTTCATTTTTTCTAACGATTCGGCATCTTTGATTAAAACACCTTCTTGTGCGCCTTTTCCTACACCAACCATTACCGACATGGGAGTTGCCAGTCCCAAAGCGCATGGGCAAGCTATAATTAATACAGCAATTGCATTTACAAAAGCATAAACCAAAGAGGGTTCTGGACCTACAATTTTCCAAACAATAAACGTAACAATGGATGCGCCAATTACTACGGGAACGAAATATCCCGAAATCTTATCGGCTAGTTTTTGAATGGGAGCCTTACTTCTACTGGCATTATTTACCATGTGAATGATTTGAGATAATAAGGTATCCGAACCAATCTTTTCTGCTTGCATTACAAAAGATTGTTTTCCATTAATAGTTCCTGAAGTCACAATATCATTTTCTTCTTTATCTACAGGTATAGGTTCTCCAGAAATCATAGATTCATCAATAGAGCTTTTACCTTTTGTGATTTTACCATCCACTGGTATTTTATCTCCAGGTTTAACTCTTAATAAATCACCAACTTGTATATCATCAATAGAAATTTCAATTTCTTCTCCATTTTCTAATCTAATGGCTTTGTTAGGCGCAAGTTTCAATAATTCTTTTACTGCATTATTGGTTTTACTGTGAGCCCTTGCCTCCAATAATTGACCCAATAAAACAAGAGTTAAAATCACTGTTGCGGCTTCAAAATAAACGTGAACTGTTCCAAACTCTGTTTTAAATTCTGAAGGAAATACATCAGGAAATAACAAACCAAAGAAACTAAACAACCAAGCTACACCTGCTCCTATCCCAATAAGTGTAAACATATTAAGGTTCCTCGTTTTAATAGAGGTGTAAGCTCTTTTGAAGAACATCCAAGTGGCATAAAATACAACAGGAATAGATAATACGAACTGAATCCAATTCCAATATTTCATATCCAACAACTCATATAACGGATTGTTTGGAATCATTTCTGACATGGCAATCAAGAAAATAGGAAGAGTGAATGCTGTCGCTAACCAAAATTTGGATAGCAATTTTTTATACGCTTTTTGCTCTGCAGATTCATTCGTTTCTTTAGGAACTAGATCCATCCCACATTTTGGACATGGCCCTTCTTTATCTCTTATCACTTCTGGATGCATGGGACAAGTATATTGCACACTTGAGTTTACAGATACTTCTGCCACCAAATCCATACCACAAACCGGACAATCTCCCGACTTATCATACGTTTTTTCTCCTTCGCAATGCATAGGACAATAGTAAGTACCCTTTACTCCTTTTGGTGATTTTGGTTTTACTTTAACCTCCTCTTCTACACTATGAATCATATAACTAGAACCTTCAAACAAGCTTTTTAATTTAACTAATGAAAGGTGTTCCGACATTTCAATTTCTGTAATACCATCTGATAAATTAATGGTTACAGAAACAATTTCTGGAACAGATTCAAGTGTTTTTTGAACATGACTTTTACAGCCATTACAAGTCATTCCAGATATTTTATAGGTATGTTTCATTTGTTTCTTTTTGTAAAATTCTACAAATTCAGATTCAAACTAGTGCATAATTACAGTTATAATTTATCTAATTTGGTTCTGTTTCCATTTTTTTTAAATTCCGAAGGCGTAACTCCAGTAATCTGTTTGAATTGTCTAGATAAATGCTGGGGAGTACTGTAATTTAGTTCGTATGAAATTTGAGAAAGTGATAATTCATCATATTTTATATATTCTTTAGCCTTTTCTATTTTTAACTCAATCAAATAACGTTCAATTGTTTTACCTTCTTTACTTGAGAATAATCGAGCCAACTTGCTATAATTTACTCCAATTTCTGTTTCAAGAAAACTAGTAAAATTCTCATTGTTCTTGCTCAATTTATCCTTAACATAATTAATGAGCGTTACTCTGATTTTTTCAATGAGAATATTTTCTGAATTCGATAAAATTTCAAAACCAACCGAATCCAATTCAAGCCTTAGTTTTTCTAAACTTTCATTGCCAATACTCTCTTCAAGTATTACCTTTCCTAAATCAATCTCAATGTATTTTATGGCTAGTTTATCTAAAATGGATTCCACTGAAGTGATACACCTTGAGCAAACCATATTTTTTATTGCAATTTGTGAATTATTCATAGTTTATATTTTAGTTTTTCGCTACAGTTCTTCTAGTTTACATTAGCTTTTATTGTCTTTTTTTTGAATATCAAAAAAGTAATAAAAATGAAATAAATCATTAAATATATCCAGTCTTATAAAGGTAAACAATTCATTACCCTAATATTTCAAAACTATCTTCATCCCTTAGTTTATCAATCGTTTTTGACTCTTTCAAAAATAAATTCCAATGCTTTTCTGGTAATTGTTCTTGGTTCATAAATGCAATACATTCCTTGAAAGATACAATTATCGAATCTGGAATGGAATTTTCATTACACCAAGAGTAAAACTCCTCAAATTCCTTTTGTATTCTAGTTTTAATCTCAATAGGAAAAGCTTTTATGTTATAATAAAATGGGCGTTCCAATATATTGATATAAAAATGACTGGAAGAGATAAGATTCTTTTCTACTCCTGTTTTGTAGAGCTTTGGCAAATGAGCCAAATTAAGAATTGATATGGTTGGTGCTAAATAAAAAGAAACGTGCTGTAACGGCCTTAATTGTTCTCTGTTTTTTAAAAACAACTCCCAATCAAACTCTTTTCTTATTAACTCCCCTTGCTTTTCAGTTGCGTCTACACTAGCTAGTATTATAACCTCAGAAAATTTATCCCAATACTCCAAAGCCTCATACTGCTTGAATTTTAATATAGAAAAATTTGTATTGTAACGCAAAGTCAAATCGGTTACTTTATTTTTTATTAACCAATCGAGTAATAAATAATGTTCTTCTGTTACCAAAGGTTCTCCACCCGCAAAGTAAATCTCTTTTGCTCCCAATAAGGAATCTCCCATTTTGGAAATAAAGAGATCAAAATCCTCAATGTTTTTAATAATAGCTTTGTCAGAAACCGTTCTGCCTAGAGTTTTGGCATCCTGATACCATTTAGAACTAGCGCCATGCCAACATGTTCTACATTTAAAATTACAGACGTTAGAAAACCGAATATCAAAATATACTGGTTTTTCACTAACCTCAATTTTAGTAGGATTTACTTCTGGAAATTTATCAAAAGTTTCTTGTCTAATACTCTTCCCGCCTGCTTCCTCAAGCTTGTAACAACCCGAGCATCTTTTGTCTATTTCTTGGTTCAAAAATTTTGTTCGCAATTCCTGAATGGGTTTTCCATTCCAAATTTCTTCAAAAGAATTGGTATTGATATTCCCAAACGGAATATTGGCAATGCAACATGCTTTTACTTTTCCATTGTCACTAACGTGAGAATGAATCCAGGGCATGAGGCAATATGGTTTGGAAATAGAAATATTACTTCTTTTTCCTCTTTTTTGTTTTGTTATTGATGTCATCTATTTGTCCCATCAATTCTTTGATACTTAAATTGGTATCTTCACTAAAATCTACTGTTTTACGGTATTCTGTTTGTTTTAATTCCAATTCTTTAATTGGTTTACCTACAAACTCTTCAATTTCTTTCAATAATGGTTTTTCCTCTTTGGCACAAAAAGAAACTGCATCTCCTTTCAATCTTCCTCTCCCCGTTCTTCCAATCCTGTGAACGTAGTTTTCTGCCACATCTGGCATGTCATAATTCACTACATAATCCACATTTGCAATATCAATTCCACGAGCAGATACATCTGTTGCAATCAGTATTTTCACTTCTCCTGTACGGAATTTACTCATTACCGAAGTACGAGCTTTTTGTTCCTTATCTCCATGAATAGTTTCAGAAATTACTTCCACTCTATCCATTGCTTTCTTCACCCTTTCTGCCCTTACTTTTGTTCTTACAAACACCAAAATCTTCTTATCTGGATTTTCTTTAATTAATCGTTCTAAGAAAAAACGTTTGTCGTCCATCTTAATAAATGCAACCGAGTGTTTAATGTTTTTAGAAACAGGATCTTTAGGTGCAATTTGAATACGAATTGCATTACTACGAATCAAATCGTAAGCAATTTTCTTAATCTTTTTGTTAATCGTAGCCGAGAAGAATAAAGTCTGTCTCATCTTTGGCATACGAGCTATTACATCTTCTATATCCTTAATAAATCCAAGGTCTAGCATGTGATCGGCTTCATCCAATACCAAAGTATTTACTTTATCCAGATTCACATATTCTTGGTTGTGCAAATCGAACATACGACCAGGAGTTGTAACCAAAACATCTACTCCACTCAATAATTTATCTATTTGTCCTTCTTGCTCTACACCTCCGTAAAGAGCCAGTGTTTTTACTTTTGTTCCTTTTCCTATTTTGTAGAAAACCTCTGCAATTTGCTGAGCCAATTCTCTTGTAGGAACCATAACTAAAGCACGAATTACACTTTCCTTATTATTCTTCTTTTTCTTTTGAATATAGTTGATAATAGGAATTGCAAAAGCGGCAGTTTTACCTGTTCCTGTTTGTGCAATGGCTAATAAATCCTCTCCTTTCACTATGGCAGGAATCGATTTATACTGGATATCTGTAGGTTTTTTAAAACCCATCATTTCCAAATTCTTTATAATCTCTGGTGTAAAATGGTATTCGCTAAATTTCATGGTGTAAAGGTAAGTTATAAAAGCTATAATCTATAATTGAATCACAAGAATGTACAAACAATGTAATAATTTTTATATCTTACTGATAGATAACAATAAAGCTATCATGAAAAAACTATTATTTCTATTATTCTTGTTGCCTTACTTAGGGCTTTCGCAAAATTACATTCCAACAAAAGATGTGTACGACTTTGATGTTGGTGATGAGTTTCATATTTTATATTCTGGTTATGGAGGAGGAGAATATGAAAAAAGAAGAGTTGTAAGAAAAGAGATACTTGGTTTAGACACGATTAAATATGTATTTAATTCTCAAGTAAAACGATACAATAGTTCTAGTTATAATTATTACGATTATTTTAAAACAATAGATTCTGTCACCTATTTTCTTTCTAACGATACAATTAAGGATCTTATTTTACCTTGTTTAGATACTTTTCATCCCTATTATACTCCGTATTGGGTTGGTTGGGGATGTGAATGGACAGATTCTATTTATACTAATTATTCTTTTTATGGAAAAACTTACAATATTGAATATAAACCTTATTATAATTTTTATAATAAACGATTTTTCTCGAAAAAATTAGGAAGGACATACGAAGAAGAAAGAAGTCAAGATAGTGGCAATCCTTATTTTTATTATATTCGAATGGATTATTATTTTAAAGTAATAAGTGGAGAAACTGGCGGAACTCCTTATTCTTTTACTATTGGAATAAACGAATTATCTAATTTAGATTTTAAAATTTATCCAAATCCTGCTAAAGATTTTATATCGATTGACTATTTAGAAAATTATGAATATCAACTAATGAATTCTCTAGGTCAAGTTCTACTTTCAGGAAAAAATGAGAAATCAAATATTGACATTTCTTCTATTCCAGTAGGGATTTACTTTTTAAAAATCACTAATGAAGTTGGTAACTCTGGAGTTAAGCGAGTTATTGTTTCTAGGTAATTTACCCTATAACTTCCTTCCATTTATCGCTTCTGTTCTTTACTGCTCTTACGTAAGAACAAATTGCTACGGCTTTAAAACCTTCTTCTGTTAGTTTTTCAAAGGTTTTAATTACTAACTCTTTGCCAATTCCTTTTCCTTGTAAATTACTTGGGACACTGGCATAAGTTAAATACATCACATTGTCTCTCATGTCATATTTCACCCATGCTTCCTCTTTATTTTCAAGAGTTAAAACATATTTGGTGTTTTCTCGGTCGTGGTGCAATGTATTCATATTTTCTATTTGCAATCTTGATCAATCTTCATTAATCGAGAAACATCAAATCCTTTTTCTTGAGCAAATGCAATATATTCTGCATACGTTTCTTCACTCATTGTTTTGGTTCTAGACAATACCCACAAGTACTCTCTTGTTGGCGAACCAACTAATACATGCTTGTAATCTTCATCTAATTTCATAACAAAATAATCGCCATAAAAAGGCCTAAAAAAACTTACTTTTATCTCACCAGGAACTTCAGGATTAGGAACTTTTGCAATTCCATTGGCTTCACTCCATTTCTCTTTTTTTGTATTATAACCTTTGTTTAAAACTTTAACCTTTCCATCTTCACGAATTGAATAAGTGGCACTTACGCACGAAAGATTTTTCTCAAAAGAATGGTCAAATCTTGCAATTTCATACCAAGTTCCTTTGTATTGTTCCAAATCTACAGGAGAAACTGTAGCTAATTCTTTATTTGTTTTACATCCAAACATAAATAATGAGGTTATTAGGATTAAAGTTATCTTTTTCATTTCAATTTGTTTTTGTTTTACCAACTAATTGGCATATAATCTTTCAGGAATTTACCACTCCAGTGTTTACCAGTAAGAATCCCATCAATTAATGGATCAAGCACTCTGGCAGCACCATCTACAATATCTAGAGGTGGCTGAAAATCGTGTTCTTTTTGTTTCTTTTGAGACAGCAATACTGGATCTTCATCTGTTACCCATCCCGTATCAACTGCATTCATAAATACACCATCTTTGGCAAATTCTCCCGCAGAAGTGTGCGTAAGCATATTAAGTGCTGCTTTTGCCATATTGGTATGAGGATGACGTGCAATTTTATGAAAAGTATGAAACTTCCCTTCCATTGCCGAAACATTAATAATATGCTTCATTCCCGTATTTTCTTGGCGCATTAAGTTACTCAATCTATTGCACAATACAAAGGGTGCAACCGAATTTACTAATTGTACCTCTATCATTTCAAGAGTTTCTATTTCTCCCAATTTCAATCTCCAGCTATTCGTTTTTCTCAAATCTACTTGCTGTAAATCGGCATCCAATTCTCCTTCGGGAAATACTTCTTCAGGTTTTAATGAATTATCAAAACTATAAGGGATTTGAGATAATTTAGCAGAAGCTCTAAGTCCAATTCCTGGAGTGCTTCCGTGCCAAGTTACTGGTAAGTTCTTTTGATCCGCAGTATTATCAGCAAAGGAATTCAATTCATCTATACATCCTTGATGATCTTTCAGTAAAACTTGTGCAAACTGAGGTAATTCCTCAAAAGGTAAGTCTTCTTTGTCCATCAAATGCTTGAAGAAACCTGCTGGTCTTCTAACAGTTTGTGCTGCATTATTGATTAATATATCTAATCTTTTGTATTTAGATTCTATGAAATTACAGAAGATTTCTACAGAAGGAATATGTCTTAAATCCAATCCGTGAATGTGTAACCTATGCCCCCATTCGGTAAAGTCTTCTTCTTTAGAAAATCGTAAAGCAGAATCTACAGGAAAACGTGTAGTTGCAACAACCTCTGCTCCCGAACGCAATAAGATTAATGTAATGTGGTATCCAATTTTAAGTCTAGACCCAGTTACTACAGCAACTTGACCACTCAAATCAGCAGTTTGAAAACGCTTGGCGTAATTAAAATCACCACAGGATTCGCACATGGTATCGTAAAAATGGTGAAGTTCTGTAAACTCCTCTTTACATACGTAACAGTTTCTTGGAGATTCTAATGTTTTGTTGGTGCGTTCTTTAGGCTGAGCCAATAGTTTGGGTGCTACAAAAACAGCATCTTCTCTCGCACTTCTTATTCCCGTTTGTTTACGAGCATGCTTTTCTCTTTCTCTCTTCTTTCTAGCCTCCGCTTTCTTAATTTCCTTTACTCTATTTTGCTTTTCCTTTTTATCAGGACGAGAAAGTTTACCGGCCAATATCATTAGCTCTTCTCGCTTTTCCTTAGTCAAATCATACAACTGATCTGGATTATCTAAAAAATTAGAAAGAGTAGAAATTACCTTATCAATCTCGTTATTATTGTCGTTTGAATTCTCCATAATTTAATTCTGCTGCGCTAATTCGTTTTGTACATTCTGAAACACAGTTTCTAAGTCTTCGGCAAGACGGTAACCATTAGAAATCATGAAAAACTGATTTTTTAATTTTACCACAACCGAAGGAAATCCCTTTACTCCCATTTCTGAAGATAATTGAAAATCGGTTTTAGTAGTGTATTTCGCCTCTTCGCTTTCAAATAATTCAGCAAACTTGGCTGTATCCAACTCAAATTTTCTTGCAATATCTAGGTAAGTTTCTAGCTTACTAGTGTCTTTATTTTCGTAATAAAAAGCGGTTTGAACAGCTTTGAAAAAAGCCAACTCTTTGGATTCATCCATCATTCTTACTACAACTACAGCCCTAGAAGCAGGTTCTGTGTCGTAAATAAAATCTTTGTCGTCCAATATATCATACTGAAAAGGTTGCCCTGTTCGTTTATTAATCTCTACCCAGTGTTCTTTCAAAAACTCTTTTTTATCTACAATATGTTCTGTATTGTTGGGTCTCAATCCACCTTGCACCATTCTCAGTTTCAACTCAGGATGATTTGCTATAAAAGTATCCAATTCATTGGCAAAACCATAGCACCAAGAGCACATGGTATCACCTACATAAATTAAGGAATCTTCGTCTTTTTGTATCCAATCTAAATTCATAGGACAAAGGTAAAGAAGATTATAGAGATTAGTTACAAGATTATAGATTTTCTCTATTCATTAAAATGAATTAGATTTTCATATCTTTGAACTGCAATTAGCCCAGATGCTGGAATTGGTAGACAGGCACGCTTGAGGGGCGTGTGTACTTTGTGCGTGAGGGTTCGACTCCCTTTCTGGGCACAAAACAAACTTTAGTCGTGAACGACAAACGGGCTCAGAACCCGGTTGCAGGTGAAAGCCCTGCCTTAGGATACTTCTAAAGTTTT
>CAXIAX010000088.1:0-10381 GCA_964021785.1 uncultured Flavobacteriales bacterium | reverse complement strand
ATTCAAAAGTGTTAATTTTATTCACCAATTCTTCTGCAGAATCCTCTACAATCAATTCATTCATAGATTCTTTATCCATGTATTCGTAGTCAACAAATACATTCAATAGCTCTACCAATTTGTTGTAAAACCCATTGATATTAAATACTCCACAAGGTTTTTGAATGTGCTTTACTTTGTTCAAAGTAAATACTTCCACTATCTCGTCCAAGGTTCCTACTCCTCCAGGCAATGCAATAAAAGCATCCGATAATTCAACCATTTTTTGCTTACGGATAAACATATCTTCCGTTTCAATCATTTGAGTTACTCCTTGGTGGGTAATTTCTTCTGCCAATAAAATAATTGGCCTTACTCCTATCACTTTTCTTCCGTGAGCCAAAAACTCATCTGCTATCAATCCCATTAAGCCACTGCTTCCTCCTCCATAAACCAAATCATAGTCTTGGGCTGCTAATAAAGCTACCAATTCCTTTGTTTTTTCGATAATCTCTGGAGAATTTCCTGTTCTCGCTCCACAAAATATACATACTTTCTTGCTCATTCTTTACACTCTTTTTGTTCGCAGTCTTCGTCTTCTTTTTCCAGTTCTAGCGTTACATGTTCTATTCCGTGGTGAAGCAATTCGTGCTTTATTTTATTTTTAATTTTTACCCATTCTTCCATGTCATCTTCCTCTACAGAAATATGCGCAGTAAGTGCATTTATTGTGCTACTCAATGCCCAAATATGAATGTGATGAGCTTCTTCTA
Source organism: uncultured Flavobacteriales bacterium (assembly GCA_964021785.1). Lineage (GTDB taxonomy): Bacteria > Bacteroidota > Bacteroidia > Flavobacteriales_D > CAJJDF01 > CAJJDF01. The sequence goes on along the minus strand of CAXIAX010000088.1, from coordinate 9,629 downwards.
CTCCTTCTACTTTTTCTATTAATTCTTTTATTTCCTTATAATCTATTGCTTCTGGCACTGCATCAAGCACAAGTCTCAAACTTTCTATCAATAGTTTTCTTGTGGTAATAATGATAACAATTGCAATCACAATACTTATTATAGGATCAATAATATTATATCCTGTGAAATAAATCACCAATCCAGAAATCACAACTCCTACAGAAACCAAGGCATCTACCAAGAGATGCAAAAAGGCTCCTTTCACATTAATGTCTTCTTTTTGATGTTGGAAAAACAAAAATGCCGAAATTGTATTGATTGTCACACCCACCAAAGCTACCCATACGATTAGTAATCCTGGTACTTCGGTAATGTTATCCAGTTTTTGAACGGCTTGCGTGAGGATTCCTATAACTACAACAACCAATAAAATAGCATTGATAAGCGAAGCCAATAAAGAGGCTTTCTTAAATCCATAAGTATAGGCAACCGTTTCTGCTCTTTGCGCCAATTTCATCCCTATTAAAGATAAAATTAAACTGGCTACATCACTCAAATTATGCCCTGCATCAGATATTAACGCCAAAGAATTATTGAGAGTTCCAAACACAAACTCTATGATGGTATAAGCCAAATTTACTCCTATCCCTATGTAGTAGGCAGAATTTAAATTCTTTCTACTTGGAACAGTATGTTTATGACTTTCTCCCATTTTTTTTAGTCTATTTCTACCATTAATGGACAATGGTCCGAGTGAACTGCTTCTGATAAAATAACTGATCTTTTCAATCTGCTTTCAAGCGTTTTGCTCACCATGTGGTAATCTATTCTCCACCCTTTGTTGTTTCCTCTTGCTCCAAATCTGTAAGTCCACCAAGTATACATGTGTGGCTCGTCATTAAAATAACGGAAAGAATCTATAAATCCAGAATCTATAAATTGGGTTACCCATTCTCTTTCTTCGGGTAAGAAACCAGATGATTTTTTATTACTCACAGGATTGTGAATATCAATTGCTTTGTGACAAATGTTGTAATCTCCAGAGATAATCAAGTTTGGAATTTCTTTTTTCAGTTCATTGATATAGTCTTGAAAATCGGCCAAAAAATCCATTTTATAACTCTGCCTGTCTGGGTTACTCCCTGATGGAAAGTAAACACTAATTACTGAAAAAGTAGCGTAATCGGCTCTTATCACTCTTCCTTCTACATCATATTTCTCATTCCCCATTCCATATTCTACATGGTTTGGAGTTTCTTTGGTAAGAATGGCTACACTGCTGTATCCTTTCTTTTGTGCAGAAAACATATAAGTTTCGTAACCCATTTCTTTAAAAAGGTCGGTATCTATTTGCTCTGGTTGAGCTTTTGTTTCTTGCAAACAAATAATATCCGGATTTACCGATTTCACCCATCCATTCCAATCTTTGGATAAAGCTGCTCGTATTCCGTTTACGTTATAAGAGATTATTTTTGTCATTGTTTATGATTCTCGTGTTAAATTGTTTCTAGTTACTAGTTGCAGGTTTTGTTAGCTCGTTTTAGTTTAGTTGCTGGTTTTCATTGTTCATGATAAAACTACTTCCAGTTTTGCTCCACATATTGGATAAATTTATTTATTTGTCTTCCCAAAACTTCGTAATCTTCTTTTAAATCAGTTAATGGTTTCTCTATAAAATGAATTTCATTAATAAAATCAATTTGATCGTTTACTTCATCACAAGAACTTTGAGCATAAACTAAAAATTTGATAAAATCATTCTTGTATTTCTTTCTACCATAACCTTCAACTATATTATGAGATATACTTTTGCTGGCTCTTCTAATCTGACTGCCAGTTTCATATAATTCATACTTTGGCAATTTTAAACTTACAGCATGAACCTCAATAGCTAATTTATGAGCTTTCTGATAAATCTCTAATTCTCTATAACTTTTCATGATCATTTATTTTTAGAAGTAACTTAGAAACTAGCAACTTGTAACAAGCCAACTAGCTTACATCCACCCCATTCCTAAACCTCTAAATGGCCAAGGGATTGAAAGGAAAATGATAATTAATGCGATTAGAAAGTATTTGAATGTGAATTTATGCCTCAAAGCTGCATCTGTAATTTTCTTTCCTTTTATTCTTGCAATTGTAATTAAGGCGATTGCTATTAGCATTCCCAAGGTGTGCTCTACTGTAAAGAAACGAAGAATTTTATTAGACATTGTTTCTCCTCCAAATTGAACGAAACTACTAGTGAAATAAAGAACTATCCCTAATAATAACTGGATATGAGTTAAAATAAAAGTAACCAAATTCAATTTATCGTCTTGTTTCGTGTATTCTTTGTTTCCTTTCCATTTCTTATAAGAAGAAATAATTACAACCAAAAGTAAGATTAAAATAGCGTACCTGTTTACCGAGTGAAGGTGTTTGAATCCTGTTAACATAGTTTTGTTTTTTTATGAGTTTTGTACTACAAATTAACAAATCTTTGAGCTAAAAAAAGGAGATTGATAGATTAAATTAAGATATTTGTAAAAATTTAAAATTAGCTCATGCAACCAAGAACTGCACAAAATTCTTTAGCCGTTTCAACACACATTGTTTTACCTAATGATACGAACTTCCACAATAATTTATTTGGAGGAATGTTGATGTCGTGGGTAGATATAATTGCGTCTGTAGCCGCAAGAAGACATTGCAACAAACAAGTAGTAACTGCCTCTATCAACAGTATTTCATTTGACCAACCTATAAGATTAGGAGAAACTGTAACTTTAGAAGCAAAAGTTTCTAGAGCTTTCAATTCTTCTATGGAAATATACATAGATGTGTGGGTTCAAAACTTGAGAACTGGAGTAAAGCACAAAAGTAACGAAGCAATTTCTACTTTTGTAGCACTAGATGATGACGGAAAAACATGCAAAGTTCCTGAGTTAATTCCAGAAACTGACGAAGAAAAAGTAAGGTATGACGGAGCGCTTAGAAGAAAGCAACTGAGTTTGATTCTTGCAAAAAGAATGAAACCAAAGGATGCAAATGAATTAAAAGCCCTATTTTTGGACGAAAACTAAAGAAAAACTAAGATTTTTCTTTAAAAATTACAAATTTCAAGCACCAAATTCCAAAGCTATTGGAAATGAATATTTTTTGGTACATTGATTGATAAAAGATATAATTATGAATGCTACTCTCTGTTTTAATATTTTTACTAAAGTAATCGATACTTATCATGTTTCTGATGATGTGGATTTTGCAATGAAAAATCCTTTTGAAGGAGTGGAAGCTTTGCTGTATCACAAAAGCTGGATTGACACAGTTCAATGGCACTTAGAAGATATTATTCGTGATCCAAATATTAATCCTACTGAAGCCTTGGTTATCAAAAGAAGAATTGATAAATCTAACCAAGACCGTACCGATATGGTAGAAAAAATGGACGATTGGTTCTGGGATTATTTTGGTGCAAAAAACGACCTTTCTTGTGGTAAACTGAATACAGAATCTCCTGCTTGGGTTGTAGATAGATTATCTATCTTGGCATTGAAAATTTATCACATGCAAGAGCAAGTAAATAGAAAAGATGCTGATGCTGCTCACACTGCTAAAGTAGAAGAAAAACTAGCTGTTCTTTTGGAACAAAAAGAAGATTTATCTTTGGCTTTCAATCAATTGATTGAAGACGTAATGGAAGGAAGAAAATACATGAAAGTGTATAGACAAATGAAAATGTACAATGACGAAAGTCTGAATCCTGTACTTTACAAGAAGTAGAAATGGATATTTTTTTTAAAAGAAAATAAATCTAATTATTCGTCAATTTATCCCCTCGAGGGGATTATAGGGGTAATACTACATTAGCTTTCACCCACCTAACCTACCTCAAGGGAGGAACTTAAGAATAAATGAGTAAACAAAAACACATATTAGTCATTCGTTTCTCAGCAATGGGAGATGTAGCTCTTACTATTCCTGTTTTGCTTTCTGTAGTTCAATCTCATCCAGAAGTCCACATTACTTTTATTACTCGTCCGTTTTTTGCTTCTTTCATTCCTGATCACCCAAGAATTAAAACTTTGGGATTTGACCTTAACGACTATAAAGGATTGTTAGGACTAAGAAAGTTAACAAAAAAACTAACGAACGAATACCAAATTGATGAAGTCATTGATTTACACAATGTATTACGTTCCCGCACAATTACTTCTTTTTTTAGACTAAAAGGAAAGAAAGTAACCACTTTGAACAAAAACCGAAGTGCAAAAAAGAAAGTAATTTCTCAGAAACATACTGAGCAATTACCACATGTAACTGAGCAATACCTCAAAACATTTGCTAAAGCGGGTTACAAAACAAAACTAATTGCTGGGCCTTGGATATTACCAGAAGTAAAACCACAATTGACAGAGTTTTTAACTCGAAACAACCTTCATTCTAAAGAAAACAAATGGATTGGGATTGCTCCATTTGCGGCTCACAATGCCAAAATGTGGGGAATAGAGAATGTAAAATCATTGATAAACGAATTGGTTTCTCGCAATTGCACTGTTTTTCTTTTTGGAGGAGGAAAAAATGAGATTGACCAATTGGCCAAACTAGAAAACAAAGAAAACAAAGTATTCTCTGTAGCAGGAAAAATTAAATTTGATCAAGAGCTAGCCATAATGAAAAAGCTAGATGCAATAGTTTGTATGGATTCATCCAATATGCATTTTGCTACCTTGGTAGGTACACCTGTTGTTTCTATTTGGGGAGCCACTACTCCACTTATTGGTTTTTATCCCATAAATAACCAACACCTAATGGCACAAGTCTCGGAAGAAGATCAAGACAAGCTCACACTTTCTTCTTACGGAAACAAAGAGAGCGCACAAGGATTTGACTGGAGAAGTGCAATTTCTGTGGAAGAGATTATTGCATTACTTCCTTTTTAATTAATTTTACTTGAGCTCTTTATTTTCTCACCAGAATAAAACTCATTAATCCTACGCTACTATGACACTAGAAAAAAGAATTGCCAAAACATTTAACCTAACTGGTGACAGCTGGTTAAAACATGCAAATCCTTGGTCTATCTGGACAAGGTTTGCCACATTGCCTTTTCTCATTCTTGCCATTTGGTCTAGAGTATGGATTGGGTGGTATAGTTTAATTCCTATTACAGTGTTGGTGATTTGGTTAATCATAAATCCTACGCTATTCAAGAAACCAAAAAGTTTGGATAATTGGGGATCAAAATCTGTCTTAGGAGAAAAATACTGGGCCGAAAGAAAGACAAACCCTGTACCCTTGCATCATCATTCGCTTATAACTGTTTTAACCCTTTTGCAAACCATAGGAGGAATTACACTTATGGTAGGATTATGGAAACTAAACTTAAGTTTGACTATTGTTGGCTCCGTTTTAGTTTACATGGCAAAAATGTGGTTTCTAGACAGAATGGTTTGGATTTTTGAAGATATGCAAAAGAAATAAATCTATTTATTGATCTTTTGGTAAGCCTAAATTTCTGTTTATTTTTATTAACTTTCGAGTACATTAAACTTATAAGTCATTTAACAACAACAGAAAATGAATAGAAAAATTAAATTTTTGACTCTTTTAATTTTGATTGTTTTGTCATCAAACAGTGTGATTGGGCAAACAACAACAGAAAATATTACAACAGAATTTTTTAAACTCTATGAAAAATCACCCCAAAAAGCAGTTGAATATATTTTTGCTACCAACAAATGGATGATGGATAGAAATAAAGATGGAATTGAAAAAGTGAAAATTCAATTAAATAATTTTGTTGGATTAGTTGGAGACTATTATGGTTATGAAAAAATCGCAGAAAAAAGTGTTGGAGAGAGTTATAAATTGGTAAGTTACATGATAAAATACGACAGACAACCGATTCGTTTTACATTTATTTTTTATAAGCCAAAAGACAAATGGCAGGTTCAAAACTTTCAGTTTGACGACAATTTAGACGAAGAAATAGAAGAAGCTGGAAAAGTATATCGATTGAGAGAAAATTGGAAATAAAAACTGACGTGCCTGATTAAAGTTTTTAAGAATTTAAAATAAACAACACCAATGACAATTGGTATTGGGAAGAAAAGGAACAATCTTTTCAATCTTTAAATACATTAATTAAAAAAGAGAGAGCAGTTGTTCTCTCTTTTTTTTGATTACTTAATTCAAAATTAAAAGCTAAAGAAACTGAATTAAGCAACATTTGGGATTACTAGGTTGTATTGATTAATATTTTCTTTATACTCAGCCAAAGAATAATTATACACCTTATACCTATTGTAATTCAAGCATTTTAATTCGTTAACCTCATTTTTATTTTTATCGAAATAAATTTCTACTACACATTCTGTATTATTGATTGTAGTGATTAATTCTCCTAGTGATTCTTTATTAATTTTCATGGTGTTATTTTTTATAGCAAAACTTGCCTGTTTATTTCTTAACTATTGTTATCAAATTTAACCATTATATCAATACGATAAACAAAACCACTTAGATAAGTAACTAAAGCTAAATTAAATTTAGTAAATTAGACTTTTAGTAAAATTTAATTCCAATTTAGACAATAAATTACCCTATGATTAAAACTATTGACAACACAGATAAGAGAATTTTATCCTATTTGATAGAAAATGCTACCATTACACACAAAGAAATTTCAAATAAAACTGGAGTTTCAGCAGCTACCGTTCATTTGAGAATAAAAAAAATGGAACAGAAAGGCATAATAAAAGGAGCTTCTCTTGATGTAAACTATGGAATTATTGGCTATAACTTAACCGCCTATGTTGGTATTACGATTGGCAAAACCATAGAATCGGAACAAATAATGGAAGACATTATTAAAATACCCGAAGTAACGGTTGCAAACATTACCACAGGGCAGTTTGGCGCTTTGTGCAAAATAAGATGTAAAGATACAACTCACTTAAAAAAAGTGTTGTTTGAAATTAACTCCTTAAGTGGAATTTTAAGAACAGAAAGTATGATTAGCCTAGAAGAAAGTGTAAATGATAAAACTAGATTATTTAATAGCGCTTTTAATCTTTAGTACAAAAAGACAGGATTATAGTAAGTATATCCTAGGTTATGAGTCTTAAAGTAAAGGAATAACAACATTAGAAAACAGAATTCATCAGATGATAAAAAAGACACACGCTTTTACCTACAAAAACAAAGTTCTTATTGAAAGAGCTATTGTAAAAACGCCTTTAAAACATGAAAGAATTTTTCAGAATCAAGGTTGTTTTATGTATATCAAAAATTCTGATGCTACTTTTCATTCCTCCCAAGAAAAATTAAAAATTCAATCCAAAGAAGCCATTTTATTTCAATGCGACTCTTTTTTTATAGAGCTCTTAAGCGAAAGCAAAGAAGAGGAAGTTGAAGTCATAGCTATTCATTTATACCCCGATATTTTAAAAGAAATATATGCAAATGAATTGCCTAATACAATTATTGAAGATTCACTGAACGCTAAATCAAAAAAAATAGTGGATTCTCAAATGATTTCTAAATTTATTGAATCACTAGACTTCTATTTTGAAAACTCTACCTTAGTTAATGACGATTTATTAGAGTTGAAAATAAAAGAATTGGTACTTCTCCTCATTCAATCCAATAACATTGAATCTGTACTCGAACTTATTAAAAACCTTTACACCTCTAGGCTTACCAATTTTAAAGACATCATCACTCTACACACTTATTCCAATTTGGGAATGGAAGATTTAGCTCAATTATGTCAAATGAGTCTTTCTACTTTTAAAAGAGAATTTAAAAAAGAATTTGAGACTACTCCACTGAAATACATCACACAAAAAAGATTGAAAAAAGCGAAAAACTTATTGAAAAACTCAGAAATGACAATTAGCGAAATTGCATTTGAAACTGGGTATAACGACCCTCAATATTTTACCCGTACTTTCAAGAAAAATAGCGGAACTACTCCTACTTTATTTCGTTCTCAATTTAAATAATAGATTGAAATTTGGATTAAAATTGTAAAATTCACACTGAAAAAGTCATTTTGAATTAAATGTCCTCAATCCTGAACTTTATCTCCTTTTAGGCCTAAACAAACTGCCATACATTTGTATCGTAATAAATACAAAAAGAAACATGGCTCAATTAACATTAAAAGATAAAGCTCCTCAATTTATAGGGACAGACATTAAAGGAAACACGATAAATCTTAACGATTATAAAGGCGACAAAGTACTTCTTGCTTTTTTTAGAGTAGCAACTTGTCCTTTTTGCAATATGGCAGTTCAGGAATTAATAAGAGGACACGAAGAATTGGAGAAAAAAGGAATTAAAGTAATTGCTTTTTTTGCTTCCACTACAGAAGAAATAAACAAATACGCAGGTAAACAAAACCCTCCGTTTCCTATTGTTGCAGATCCAGGATTCAAAATTTACAAACAATACAAAGTACAAGTATCTTTTGGAGGGATGATAAAAACAATGATAAATCCTGTGAAAGTATTCAAAGCAATGACAAGTGGATTTTTCAATTTAAAATCAATGAAAGATAGGCCGATTGTGCCTGCTGATTTCATTATAGATGAAAACCAAACCATTATTAATGCACATTACGGAAAAGATTTTGGAGATCACATTCCAGTATCAGAAATATTAAAAAATTACTAATTAGAACAACAATCAATATTAAATAAAAACAATTATGACACAATTTAAAGTACATACAATCGAATCGGCACCAGAAGCATCTAAGCCATTGTTAGAAAAATCAATCAAAAGTTTTGGAAGAATCCCAAACCTTATGGGAGTAATGGGAGAATCTGCTGCTTTGGTAGAAGCATACCAAGCTGTGGGAGGAATATTTAAAGATAAAACAGATTTTGATGCAGAAGAAGTAACTGTAATTTGGCAAACAATAAATGTAGAAAACGACTGCCATTATTGCGTTCCTGCTCATACAGCTATCGCTCACTCTATGAAAGTAGATGTTGCAATTACTGAAGCCTTGCGTAATGGGACTGCTTTGCCTACTGCAAAACTACAAGCTCTTAAAGACATGACTTTATTGGTAATAAGAGATAGAGGAGTAATTTCTGATGAGAGCATGCAAGCATTTTTTGATGCTGGTTACAGCAACAGACATTACTTGGAAATTCTTATTGGATACGCTCAAAAAATAATGAGTAACTACACCAACCATGCTGCAAATACCGAAATAGATGAATCGTTTAAACAATTTGCTTGGAAAAAATAAAAAATCTCTTTGAGAGATAAGGTAAATAATTCAAAAAAAAGGGAGAGAACAATTGTTCTCTCCCTTTTTTTTGAGCAATTAGTTCATGTAGATATCACAAGCTACTAATTCCTATTTTCGATTATTTACACTTTACATTCATAGCTATAAAAACACCCTACTTTCAGTAACTACATATTCGACTGTAAAATAACTAGTTAATCAACATAAATAATCCGTTAGATTCATTATATTTGGAAAAACAAACAAAACATATTATGGATATATAGTTAACTATATTTCATTGTTGTGATGCATTAATGAAACATTAAATGTTAAAAAAGAAACATATATTCTCCGGATTAGTCTTAATATTTTTAGGAGTTATCTGTTTGGCTTTCAAACCAAGCACTGATAA